>JBGUKU010000064.1:0-27841 GCA_045114615.1 Anaerovoracaceae bacterium | reverse complement strand
CAGTTGCAGGGGGCGGGCGTAAACGAGCGCGAGGTGTAAAAACGTTACTACTTACTGGTCAAAGGCTAGTTTTCGGACAGCCTCCCCTGCAGGGAACAGCCATTCCGATCTGCTTCCTTACAGATTCCTTGCTTCCCATAAACTCGAATTCATCCGGAAATGTTTGGAGTCGTGCACGTTCTCTGTTTGTCAGGGCCCTCGGCTCTTCCCAATGGTAAATGTGCGTTCCGCCGTCGCCGCTTCCAGTTACAGTATATGCAGGTCTATCTGGATCAAGCCTTTTGTAAATTTGACTGATTCTTGCTCCTTTTACATTCAGCTGAAGATCTTCAGGCAAAGCAGCAGTAAAAGCATTCTCTCCAGGTCGTATATGGTTGAGTCTATCTATTACCTGCTGGCTTTGCCTTGTACGTTCATTATTGAAAGCATTGTCAGGTATAGGAGGTACCTCTATTGCTGTTCTGCAAGAATTATCAATATCTCTATAAGGAGCAGGACTTGGAACCCTAAATTCGACAGGCATGTCGTTCCTTATCCCCACAATTATCACTCTGTGTCGAGCCTGCGGAACACCATACTCTTCGAATTTATAGAAATGAGGGTATAATCGGTATCCGCACGCCCTCATATCGTGCTTTATTTCAAATGCTTTGCCCTCATTTGCGCTTTGTAGCCCGCCAACATTTTCAGCCAAAAACCATAATGGCTGATATCTTTTCAGGACTCGTACCCCATATGAATAAAGCGGTCCATACGTTCCATCAAAGCCTTTCTGTTCTCCAACTACTGAAAAGTCATTACATGGAAACCCAAAAGAAAAAGCATCAATGTCACCAAGTTGATTTATGTCGAGAGTATGAACATCCTCGCAATCTACACTGTCAGGGTCATTTGGACAGATATTATGCTTATATGTATCACATGTCTCTTTGTCAACAAAAACAGACATCGGCGCTGCCAATAAGCAGCGTTATAAAAAGCCTCGATTGTAATTAATTGACAATCGAGGCCGCCATACTAATGATTTCTGCCTTTTCTTTAGCCAAGTAGCTTATCTGAGAGTTTTGCCTTGATGACTTTCTTTGCAGGGAACACCATCGCTTCGCCTGTCTGTGGGTTGCGTCCTGTTCTCTCTGCTCTCTCAATTACTTCAGCCTTGAATGTGCCAGAGAATACTACCTTGTCGCCAGTCCTCAATGCGTCAGCTGTTACTTCGAAGAATGCGTTTACTGCCGCCGTGGCATCCTTTTTGCTCATTCCTGTCTTCTCTGCGTACTTTTCTACAAATTCTGTTTTTGTCATAGTGATTCTCCTTTTTATATTTTGAGCTAAATATCTTATCCTGATTTTGAACCCGCTACAGGCACCATCCCTGTAGCAACACACTTGCGGAGTATACTATATTTCATATCAAAATGCTACATTTCCACTGCATTCAGTACATTTGACATCAGTCCTTTGTTCTGTAGACTCTAATCACTTTCTTCCCACTGATCTTGAGGTTATTCCCAAGGGAAGTGGTTCTTGGGTACCATTTGTCATGTGAGGCCTGTCTGGCTTTGCCACCAGCATATATCCAAATATGCACTGTGCCGGAAGCCTTTTCCCAGGTACATATGTCTCCGTCTTTTAGCTCACTTTCCTTTATATCCCTCGATGTCGTGTTGACTACGCATTCATAAAGATCCGTTCTGCTTGCCAATCTGGTCTTCTGATCTCTGTATCCTCGCGGGAAGTCTTTGTCCACTCCGCTGTCGACGAGAACTGTGCCAACAAACACATCGCAGCTTGCTCCGTCTTTTGACGGCTGTCCCCAACCCGATCTGCTGGGATAGGCTCGCTCAAGCGCAGCCTTGTATGCCGGTGTCGGCTTTCCTCCATGGTATTTTGCCTCATCAGGAGCGTTGGGATACGCAAGTTGAGTTGCTTTTCGGACAATCATCTGAGCCTTACTCCCACCGCCCGGAATAAGCACGAGTCCATATCCTGCTATCTGCGAACTTCCTACTCTATAGGTCAGCTGCTTACACGCATCGCTACTGTTGCCTTCTATTGTCGTTACTGTCTTTCCGTCACAATTCTCTACAATGCCCACATGATCCAGCACTCCATCCTTCTCAAAATCAAAGAATATGATATCGCCCGGACTAGGTTTATGTCCTCCTCCTGCCCATCGGTGACGCGCTTTGAACCAGTTAGCTCCATCACCCACGACTGAGAACTTTGGGACAACACCCATTTCTAAATAACCGCACTGATCAGCGCACCAGCTTACAAATATTGCACACCAGTCCACACGGCTGCTGAAGCCATACCATTTCCAGAACTTCTCTCCGCCTACATTGCCGAGTTCCCCTCTGGCGACTTCAACTATGGTGCCGTCTCCGCTTCCTGCCATATAACTACCATCTTCGTTCATCGTGAAGGCCGCCCCAAACAACACCATGATCACCAGCATAACTACTGCAGCCGCTCCACCGGCAGATAATGAACTGAACAATGCCTTTGAACTATCCGCGATTCTCTTCATCAGTCTCCCTGCGCCTCTTACCGTCCTACCACGAGCAACGTTCCTTACGGCTATATCCGTTCTCTCGGTAAAGCCTCTTCCGGCATTCCGTTCAGTTATACGCCTAATCGCATATTCTTTTCTTCGCACCCGTGCGAGTGATTCACCTCTCAGCGGTTTTGGATAGTTTTTACCCACTCTACTGCTGTATCCAGACAGTCGCTTTTTCCTAGTGGTCGAAGCTCCCCTTATACGTCCTGTCAGCCTGTCTTCCTCAACATTTCTGAGGACCTCGGCATCAGCCATCTTCGCTTTGTTCTGCCTGTCACGGATCGTCTTTACGCCATGTTCTCTGTAAGCGTATCTGATTTGCTCATTACGATCCGGTGATGGTACGGCAGTAATCAGATTTGATTTATTACCTGTGTTTTCCCTCGAATGGAGCAGCATCTCAATTCCTGCACGGGAAGCAAAGGCAGCGCTGTCACCTGTATAGTGTTCAAGCGTATCCTGCGCATATGAACCTGCAGACTCACTATCATGTCTGCCGCTTATATCCAAACCCTTGCTTCTGATAGTTTCCTCTTTCAGGTGATGCATGGAGCTCGCTGCTCTGTCGATAGTCTTGATAGTGCCTCTGGTCACATCCCTCGTCTTTATATCTGCCATCTCATTCCTCCCATAACACAAAAAGACGGTCAGACACGTTTCTGCATCTGACCGACTTTTTTTCTCTACTCTACCCTTTCTTTTATGAAATCATTTCGCTATCGCCTTCCAACCATTTACCACATAAAACCTCTGCAAGCATATCCATAGCCGCCTCCGCATCTTTTGCTGAATCAAAGGTTATTTCCGTATTACCTGCATCATCCTGTGCTTTTGCAAAGGTTTCTCCCGGCGCTAGATTTATTTTCAGATATCCGTTTTCAGCTTCTATTCTGGCCATTTCTCTCCTCCGTCTTATTATTAAACTCTCTTGTTTCTATTAACACTGGTTTCCAGTCATCATCTTCTTCCAATAGTAATAGGAATCCTCCCATGACTTTGTCCATAGGCAACGCGTGATCATGCGCTATCGTTCCGATCGTCGCTGCACATATTTGTCTCAACTCATTCAGCTGAGATATAAGTGATTCTTTATTGCAGGTTTTCACAAGTATCTCTTTGTTATCAGATCTTATTTCAATCATATTGTGCCCTCCTGTTACAAACAGATAACATTTTCCCCGGGGCACTCTCAATTTAACAGCAAGCCATTGGAATTTCAAGGCGTTCACGCCCTTAGAAAACCGCAAAAAACCGCCAATTATCATGAAATCCGACATTATTTGACCGAAATCCGGCAAGAAATGACCGATTGTTCGTTCTTGTATTTTTGATATTTTTTATGTAACCGAGGCAGATCGCTCTGCCTCATAGAAATTGTCATTCATTGCTGCTCATAAACTGTTTAACAAATGCATCAAACTCTTCGCTGCTTCCTGCGACTTCCCGGATCTTTCGCAGTATTGCCTGCTTGTCAGAATAATTGTCCCCTTTTTCTGACGAACCATCTTCGGGCTTTGCATTGCCTGCGAAATACCCCTCACCGAACTTCGATGTCATCAGCTGGTACAGCTTTGTATCTTTCGGGAATTTGTTCTCGAATGGCACCAGATTGGAGCCTACCTTCAGAAGGCCATGGCCAGCATCAACGTTTGTAATATATGACAGCTGCTCATTTGAGATATTCAGCAGCTTTGCCAACTCTATTCGATCTGTAGCAGCCTGGTTGAGCATTACAATGAACTCTGAGTTTGAGAGCATCGTCCTCGCAGTATATGACTGCAGCAGATCCGCCACATTCTGAGTGATGCCTGTGCAGAAAGCTCCATATTTACGAACCCTCTTCCACAGCTTGTACAGGAACTGCGCAGAGTACTCATGCATGAACAGCAGATATATCTCATCGATAAAGATATACGTACGCTTCCCGGCCTGTCTGTTCTGAGTGATTCGGTTAAGGATCGAATCGAGGATGACCAGCATACCTATAGCTCTCAGCTGCTCGCCGAGTTCGAGGATATCGTAGCAGATGAGGCGGTTTGATGTGTCCACATTGGTCTGCTTTGCGAAAGTGTTGAGCGAACCTCTTGTGAAGAGCTCAAGTTCCAGCGCCAACGAATGTGCCTCAGGTTCAGGCTGCTTCAACAGTTCTTCTCTGAAGTCCTGGAGTGTAGGCGGTGTTCCCATATAGTTGCCCTGCTTATAGTAGCGGTAGACGTTCTCCGTGCAGCGGTCGATGATCGACTGCTGTCCTTTCTGGAATTTATGTCCTGCCACTATCTGCTCGCAAAGCGACTGCAGGAACTGTGACTTCTCGATTATAGGATCCGTCTCACCGTAGTCTCTGGACATATCCATCGCGTTTATATGGTTTGGTGAGTTGGCGGATATGTTGATCACTGATCCTCCCATCGCTCTGACAAGAGGTCCGTACTCCGACTCAGGATCTATGATGATTATGTCCGCATCACTTGAGAGCATAAGATTCACTATCTCATTCTTCGCAGTAAAGGATTTACCGCCACCTGGTACGCCAAGAATGAAGGAGTTGCCGTTCATCAGCCGCCTGCGGTCAGCGATGATCATATTCTTGGAAATGACGTTGTTGCCATAATAAATACCATGGCTGTCATATACCTCCTGCACTCTGAACGGCATGAATACTGCAAGAGATTCAGTAGTCAGTGTCCTGAATGCATCTATCCTCCTTACACCAAACGGCAGAGCGGTCTTGAGCCCATCAAGCTGCTGATATTTCAGGATCGCCATCTGGCAAAGCCTCTTTCTAACAATCGTAAGGACCTCCTCAGTATCGTTATCCAGTTGCTTCTTCGAGTCTGCCGTATGCACTAGCGTAAGCACCGCGAACATCATTCTCTGGTCTCTTGTAGTGAGATCATCAAGGAACTCCTTCGTTTCCTTTCTCTGCTGCTCCATGTCATAAGGCACTACTGCAGAGAAGTTATTATTCATGTTCTGCTTGCGCTGCCAGTTCGTAATATTTGTCTCAACCCCGAGCAACCTCTGCTCTACTTCTTTCACTGCCTCATCGGTCGGAATCGGCACTATGTCTATGGACAGCATCAGATTGCGGCTGAGGTCAGTGATCTCTGCCACCATGTCATCGGATATATACGACGCATAGTCTCTCAGCAATAAGACACGACCAAAACGGTCTCCGACTTTGAAATAGTCGCTGTTGTTTTCATAGCAGTCCGGACAGATATAGTCACGGAAGTCATGCCCTTTCCTCATGTGGTCCTTAAGATCGAAATGGTACGAGGTCTCCTCACCAGTTCTCATGAAGTCATGGATAATGCGAAGTCTGTCATTGGCTGTAAGCTCAATGCACCTTGATCCCAGTCTTGAGAAGTGTGCAGTCAGATCCGCGCCTATACGTGCAAAATACAATCTCGCATCCTCGATGCTCTTACGATTCACTGAGATGGTAATATACTTGTCCTGGATGATCGCATTGCTGCCTGTTGCCTTGTCCGTTAGCATGTCGTTGTATTCCTTACGGTAGACATCTAGCGAGTCATCTTTCATCTTCAGCAGAATCCTGTCCTCAAAGTCCAGCATATTGAGCCTTCTGTTGTTTATGGTGATCTTGGCAGTGCAGCCTGAATCCAGCGAGTTCAGAAGCTCTGAGTAGCCGAGGAACATCCCCGCCTTATCGTCCCTGGATGCGACTGCATAGTTTATATCCGTGAAGCGGTACATCTTGCTGAACTTGTTTTTGCCGGTAAGAAAAATCCCGTCCGGCCATATCGACCTAACGGGAATGATGTCCTGCACCTTGCGAGGCACAGCAAATTTCTCTTTGTCCTGCTTGAGGACGTTAGTAAGTGTCCGAATCAATAACCATCAGCTCCTTTCCTTTTCTTTCTTCTGTCTCTTACTGTTTGCATCCTGCTTTCGGGCCATATTTCTTTTCTGTCTTGAGCCACGTCTGTGGAAGCGACGCTTTTTGGCAGTTTCATGCGATTCTTCTTCCAGCATGCTGTAGTAGTAATTGGTATTACCGAACGTCAGTACCTTGGGAATCATGAATGTGGATTTGATCCACGCCCAGATGAACTTCTCTGCAGTCATTCCGTTGTATTTCAGAAATCCCATTACCGCGAACGGGAATGCTGCCACTATGCAGAGCCAGCTGGTGGTCTCAGTCCCAAGAATGGGATTGAGACCAAGATAGATGCCAACTGCCACACCGCAGGCCAGGACAGAAAAAAAGAACTGCCTCAGCGACAGTCCGAAGAACATCGACTCCGTGTAATCACGGATCTCGCGATTAATTCTCACTTCCATATTATCTCTGTCTCCTCTCCTGCATCCTTCTACCTTGCTTCAGCGACTCTGTCTGCTCTTTCGCGGCTTGGATCCACTTTGTTCAGGGTGCGAGCATCCCTGTCATAGTGATAGACATTATCGGAGAGCACATCCTTAGGCTCCACCACAGTGCGGTTGGCCTGCTTCACCATCTCGCAAAGATCCTTCACATCATGATCCATCGTATCCGGGACGAGGATGACCTCATGCACACTGCTGGGGAGAACATAGTAGCCGGATCCAATGAGTTCAGCTGCCTTCTCTTTCACATCAGGGTAGTAAAGCGTTGATGCTCCAAGCATCCCTTCCTCATTGGTCAGGACATACATGCCTCCGACATCCGCTGGGTCGAGTGGCTCTGTTCTATCGAGCAGATTCTCCTTATCCGGACTAAAGAGTGCCTGGCTCATGTCTGTAAGCACCGCTGGAGCGATATGCATTGAATCGTCCATGGCAGTGATGAAGAGTGTCTCCTTGTCTACACCGAGTGACTCCAGAAGTCCGTGATTGACTGCAGCTCTCCAGTCGCCTCCTCTGTCCTCACCCATGTTGATGTCCACTATCATGGCAAGACCGTTGCCCATATCCGCATAAGGCATGTTAGAGAGAAAGTCGATGTTTCTGCTCTTTTCAAGGAGTCTCACCGTGAGCTTGTCTCTTACCTTCTCCCAGCTGAGATCTACTGCCGGCGGAGTCGGTGCAAGCCTGGCCTGCTCATATCTGTTCGCCAGATCAACAAGCAGGAATCCCAGATCCTCACCGTTCTCATGACGCTCATACAGGTCGTCAATATACAGTGTAGGCGCGGCATCGCTCCCCTTCGGCCTGAACGTCAGGCCATGCAGCTTCTGATCGTTCATTTTGGACACTTCCACATCATCGATGGTGATGTCCTGATACACCTCGTCCGGAAGAAAATCCGGCAGTTCTTCCTTGATAGTCTTAATGAATTCTCTTACTTCCATAATCTCTTCTCTTCCTTTCCATCATCCACAGTTTGAAACGATAACCTTCGATCCTCTTCTCCTGGCGCTCTCTGTCCAGCCAGATCCTGTCTTTAGTGATAACTTCCATTCTGTCTCCTTTCTATATTCCCATTACTTCCTTAACAAGATGGTCGCTCATCCTGACCATTCCCACTAGCACGAGCATATTAAACGCAAGCTCACCGACATACTTCCACACCATAGTCGCTGCCGCAGCATTGCTGTCCACTACCGGCGGACTGGCTGCGAACTTGCTGAATATGATGCACGCGAGCACTATAATCGCTCCTTCAAGACATACTCCTGCATAGCTCTTCAGGAAGCTGACACCGATGTTCTGCGTAGGCTGCCCGGCAAAAGTCGAGAGCGGTATAGGCGCAATAGCCGTGTACATATAGAGCCTGAAAAAACGGCCATAAACTGTGAGTATGATGATGAATGACAGGACCGTTATGAACAGGCTTCCGATAAGCGTCACCGCCCACAGAGGGATGCTCTCGAAGAACCCGCAGTCTTCTATTGCCGTTACCATCTCACTCGGCAAGGTCGTCTTAGTTGCAGAGCCTACTCCTGAAGCGGTCATTATAGTTCTCATAGCTCCCTGAGCTATATCAAAGAGCGCCAGCATCAGATCAAGCCCATATGTGACTACCCCTTTTGCTATGGCGAACCTGATAAACAATTTCAGAGCATGCTCAGGTCTCTTCACTTCAGTCAGGCTTCCGCTTGTTTTGACGACTCCGACCAAGAAAAAAAGGACCAGCAGCGCCAGTCCTATACCCTTTACGGCTCCATTGATCTGCAGGATCACATGCCATATGCCTCCGCCCTTGAAGCTTTGCGGCGACATGGTCAAGAGCGACCATACTTCAGCCATCTTCGTATTCCACGTATTGAGTGCGTTTTCCAGATTTTGAACTACCCAGTTGTCACTGTCCAACGTCAAACACCCCCTTTCCTGACTCTAAGTCTCTTTATCATCACTCGATTTGCCTCCCAGTCCATGCTTCACACGCTGCTCTACTTCAGATCTCTTCGCATTTCCAAATCTGTCCAAAGTGCCAACAAGATATCCTGTTATCCTGCGGATACGCTCGAATTTAACACCTTCACCGACTTTGCCATCTACATTCTTTACCTTGCTTATATTCATATGACCTCCGTTTTCTTGCACAATAATAGCCGGCACACGCGCACCGGCTTGATTAAAGATTCAGTTATTTGCTTGCCTCAGCTTGACTGGACTGCTTGTCTCTCCGCTTTAATCTCAGCGGTCCGCTTGCTGTCTACATAATGCGTAGAATATCCTTTCTCAACCCCGGGATCACCGGACTTACTGAATCGAAGTCTGTTTACGATCTTCTTGCCCTTATTATTCAAGCCCCACTGCTTATACACAGTCTCCGAAGGCTTAAGGGCATTCTTTCCGGCATATGCTCTGACCTCTTTCATGATTTCAGACAGCTTATGCAGATTGCACTGGCAAACTCTCTCCAGATAGTCTACTCTGCCGTTCCTCCAATTCTCATAATCCTGCTTTTTCAGTACACCGATATCCATCAGCACATCTACAGGCGCAGCAAAGCCTCTCTTCTGACACTGATGGTACATCGATGAATGGATCTTCCCTATCATTTCCGGTTTCATAACGTTCACACTCCTTTTCAAGTATATATCAGGCAACAGCCCGTGTCATGTACCGGCAGCATTTCTGCCGCCTTAAGTGTCTGGTTTCTATCCAGTGATCATAGTCAGGATCTCTTTCGTAAAAGTTATAATAATTCCGCCCGCTACAGTCAGGAACCCATTGGCCCTCTGACTCGGATCATGAGACTTAAGCGATAGTCCTACCTGCATGATGCCAAGCCCGAGCAGTATCAGGCCTATCGCTCTGATCAGGCTGAATATGAAATCTGAGAGCTTATTTACCGTACTGATAGGATCTCCTGCAGCATATGCAACACATGCACACAGTATGAAAGCAACTACCATTACCGAGTAGAGCACCAGTCCCAACTTCATCGTGCTGTTGGCACCCTTAAGATCGATTATCTTGTTTTCTTTCTTTGTCATTTACTTCCTCCATTTTTAGCCTCTTCGGCTACCATCTTTTCAACATCCTCTTCTGACAAAAGTGCATAATCAGAATCCGGCAGTTCTATTACTTGCGCACTATCAAAGGCATCACGTACCAGATCCGGATCATATACCAGTTCTATTGAAGAGCCTGCATCCCACGGTTCTCCATGGATATATGGTTCAGCCTGGCCATCCGTCGTCAGCCGTACATCAGGATGCTTCAGAATGTCATACTTGAAATCCATCACTGGCCGTTCACCGCGAATAAAAAGAAGCGCATACCTGTTATCCAGCATTCGCACTTCGTCAGGAGTCATTAACTCCCTTCCTGTATTCTGATAGTTCGTCGAATAGTTTCCATTCCTGCCCGTACTCTTCCCGTAGGTGTTCGTATCTATGGTTTCTTTACCGAGCAGCTCACTTACATACTTGTGAGTCGCCTGCTCGTTTCCACCCAAATATACGAACTCATCCGTATTGCCTACGATACTCTCCCACTGTTTCTCGAACAGAGCCTTTAGCTGTGCCAGGTTCTGAAGGATGATACTTACAGATACTCCCCTTGATCTCATTACCGATAGGATCTTGTCAAAATCGTCCGGCAATGACAGGTTTGCAAATTCGTCCATCAGGAACTGAACATGCACAGGCAGGCTACCACCATACTTCTTGTCGGCGACTTCAAAGAGCTGCTGGAACAGCTGGCTGTACAATATGGATACCAGAAAATTGAAACTCGTGTCATTGTCAGGGATGATGGCAAACAGCGCCGTCTTCTCCTCTCCAAGTCTCCATAGGTCAAGCTCATCTGTTATCGTAAGGCCCGCAACGCTCTCAAGGTTGAACTTTTCCAGTCTTGCCGCAAGTGTTATCTGTATGGACTTCAGTGTCTTTCCTGATCCGGAGTGATAGGCATCGTAATACTTAAGAGCTATATGATTCGGATCGGTCTTTCTGAGATCATAGAACAGTGTATCGAGAGCACTGACTGCCTTGCTGTCTTCCTCGTCAACTTCACCTGCTCTTAGCATCTCCATTACCATAGCGAAGTTCTGTTCATCCTCCGGGGCCTCATACTTCAGATAGAAGATGAGTGCCAGCAGAAGCATCTGCGCGGCAGTGTCCCAGAAAGGATCCGAGCTTGTCGCTCCTTTTGGTGTAGTCGCCTTGAACAGGTTGGTGACAAGCCTCTGAACATCGTTATCGTCTCTGAGATAGACGAATGGATTGTAGCAGTGGCTCCGCTCCATCTGGATCAGATCCAATACGCGGATCTTATAGTTTTTCTTCTTCAGTAGCCAGCCTGTTGAACGAAGATTTTCGCCTTTCGGATCTAATATCACCATGCTGCAGTTGGCCTGCATTATATTCGGCTTCACATAAAATCTTGTTTTTCCTGCGCCGGATCCTCCTATGACCAGTACGTTCAGATTTCTCCTGTGCTTATGCGCATCGAAACCGATCCTTACATTTTGGGTCAGGATCTTGTTCATGTTTGCAGGATGCTGTCTGTACTTTCTGTTCACGACTGCAGCATCGCCCCACTTAGCTGAGCCGTGCTCCTCACCCCGCCGGTAGTTGCGTCGTGTGGACAGCCATATGCCTATTCCCATCGCGTATACAAAGAGGCAAAGAAAAACAGCCTGAAGGCTATGCTCTGTCCACTGTATCTTAAATGGCTCAGCAAAGATCTCATCAAATCTGGTAACAAGGAGAAACACACTCCTTTTCCAGTATGGTGCTATCTTGAGCGCTATCCACACGACCGGCAATACTCCGGCTGCCGCAATAACGAGATCATCTCTGCGGCTATCTTGCGTACCCGTAGTCAGTCCCTTTCTCAGCAACCATCAGATTCCTCGAGCCATGCTCGATGATCTTCATAATGAGTTCATCGACGGGATCAGTGGGGCGTTTCTCTCTGATCTGCTGGTTGCGAAGGAGATTGAGAGCGTTGATCAGAATGCCCTGCTCATACTCATCTATCTCCAGTTTTCTTACTTTTCTCATGGTATCTACCTCGCATCCCTGTCATCTCTGCTGCCACGGCTTAGTTCGATAGCTTCCTGCACTCTGGCATCGATCCTGTCAGCAGCAAACTTGATACTGCCAAGCTCTGCTCTGACATCTTTCTCCTCTTTGCCAGGATAAGTCGAACTCATCTCGCCGAAGGCTATCTCAGGAGCATCGAAGCCATAGTGTCTGGTCACGACATATGCTGCCATCTCTGCTTTGTCCATCACTTCCTCACGAGGGAGTCTCCCATCGTCAGTAAAGATCTGCATAGCCTGTTCTCTTGCAACAACAAACACTTTTACATTTGGTTCGAGTCCTTCTTTCACTCTGATCAGTTTGTCCTCAGGATCATAAAGAGCGTATTCTCCGTCAGGCAGTTCCTTCACTTCCACAGATGCGGGATATGTGTTCATTATCGCGTCAGGCACTTTCCTGTTGCCCGGTCCTTCTATATCAAAGTCCTTGATTGCCGTCTGCTTCACATCGAACATCCTGACAACCTTTGAGCCCATGCCCAGAGTGCCATCGCTCTTCTGGTATCTGTAAGAGCCGAGAGTCCTGATCCCCTCCTGTCCTTTCAGTACCTGAACGCCATCCTTCTGCCAGTCATCATATGAGCGTACCCATGTCGCATCCGGATCCTGCTCCATAATAAGCAGCACATTGGATACAGAGTGATTGAAAAGCTGCGCCTGTTTGTCGGCGTATTCTCTCAACTTACTGCCTGAAAGCAGCTTCTGTGTTGCATCGGAGAGAAGGTCGAATAATTCAGCCTTCTCCTGTCTTTTGAGTTCAGAGTATTCATCCTCACTCATAGTCATGTTCATATCTTCTTTTTCTGCCATATTACCTGTCCCTTCCCGGCTCAGCTGCCGATTTCACAGCACCCATTGCTGCATCAATACCTCTTGAGACCGATCTTCCTGCAAGTTCCCTCGCACGCTCTTTCTTGGCTCTCGCGATTTCGGCCTTGTACCCTTCCAGCTTTTCCCTGACTGATGGTCTTTCGGATCTGCTAGAAATAGCCTTTGTACGGGATCCTTGCATTGAGTTTGGCGCGGACGGATGGTCTCGTTCTGTCTTTGCCAAAGCGGGGTTTATCTCGGGTTCCTCTTTCTTCGGTCCACCCATGATGCGCCGCCCTTCTCTCGGCTCCTCGTCATACATTAGCGGAAGACCCCGCTCAGGATTCGGCTGCCCAGATTCAGTGCGCTGTTCATCGGTCACGGTGCGCTCTTCGGCGGCTGGTGTGTGCCCTTTCAGCGCCGAGCCTCCTCTTAGAGCATCCTTCACTGAAGTTTCCTTCGGGAACATCTTGTCTTTGTCCCTCTGGATATCCAGTGACACATCAGCCCTGTTCACAGTTGCGAGCTTGAACCTCTCAGTGATCCTCTGGATCTTGCTCGCATCCTCAGCTCTCGCGATAATATCCACTGCTGCATTAGGATCCTTGTTCTGCTTATCCTTCAGCACGCAGTAGAGTACGCCGTAACGCTTTGCCTCCTGCGAAAACTTGGCAAGGTCCTTGCTCGTGATCGTATAGACCTTGAGTTCCTTGCCGGATTTCAGCATGGAAGTGAGTCTTGCCTTGCCTTTCGTCTTCTGCTCCTGCTTCAGAGTCGCATATAAAAGAAGCGCGATGTTCTTCGCGCCGTTGCCTGAGATCTTTGCCGCGACCTCTACTCCTTCAAGTGATAGTCTTACGACTTGTTCTGCTGCATCTCCTCCCGGATTCATCACATCATCTCCCTTCTACATAAAAATCTATGCCCTATGCTTATCATTTGTCCGAAACCTTTGAAGCTCTGTTCCTCCTCACACATTCGCCGGCATTCTTTCGCCTTTCCTTGCTATAGGGTGCAGTAAACCTGATTTGAAGTCTTGTTTTCTCCAGTTCATACGTCATACTGCCATACTCAGTATCTTCTGCTGTTCTGATACATAAATCGGGGTACTTCTTTGCAAATGCCTTAAGCCTTCTCTTCAGATCAGCGTTGAATGTGTAGATGCTCACAGGCCCATCGGATTCATCAAAGCGTATGATAGTCTCACGTTCTTCCCTCAATCCTCGCTTTGCCACCTTAGCCTCCTTTTTCTTGGTCGTCACCAGAGTTTTTGTCATGTCTTTTCTGCTTATCGACCCATACATCCTTTTTTAAAATGGCCTTCATTTTTTCATGGTCGTGACCAGGCATTTTGCAGTAAATACGCCCCGAGAAGGCACACTTTTATCAGGGTACTACCTTGCCTTCTCGCGTTGCCTGTCTCTGTCAACGATCTCAAGGTTGTCCCTGACATGACCGGAGCGTTCCTTGATCTGCTGACACACTTTGAATTCTCTCCTCAGTTCTCTGATCTCCCTTGTCTTATCAAACATCTCCTGTCTTGCCCGATCGATCTCAGTCTGAGGCAGGACTCGTCTTGTCTTGTTCTTAAGCTCAGTTCTCTCTGACGCTGCATCAGATAGCCGCTGCTCGATTCGCTCCATAAGCAGCGAAAGATCCTCGTCAGTGTTAACGTGGTACTTCGACAGCAGTTTTGCCTGCTCTGAGTACTGGTCACACTTCAGAAGATCTTCCTTCAGCACTATATGAAGTTTTGTCGGGTTCTGCCTGTACTTCGGGAGATAGCCAAGTTCGTAGCAGTATCTCAGATATAGTTTCTCAAGGCCGCTCCTCCCCATGATACGGTCGATGCGCCTTCGGAGGTTGTACTGATTCGGCATCCTATAACCTTGTCTGATCCTTTCAGTCCTTACTGACGGGTCATTGTCATAGATACGCCGCTCAATGCTCTCCCTGGTATAGTCTTCTCCAAGCTGATGGATACGGATCGCTTTCTTCCAGCCGGGCGGCGTTATCGTCCAGTACTTGCGTTGCGGATCAAAGCGATAACTGTAGCCGCGCTTGCGAAGCTCAGACTTGAACTCTTCAATAGTCAGGCTGAGTGCTACCGATTCATCGATCGCCTGCCTGGCCACGTTATACCTTGTCGGCATCCCTGCATGCTCCATCTTGTAAAGATATGTTCCGACCCGTTTCCCTTTCGGATCTTTGACGACCGACAGTCCGTGCTCCAGACATATCCTGTCAGACGTATCACGAAGCTGCTTGTACATATCCTGGCAGTCATGGAACTTCCTGCCATCAACGAATGAAACCGAATTGATCACGATATGATTATGAACGCACTTTGTGTTCACATGAGTTGCCACAACGATCTGGAATCTTTTGCCCCACATCTCCTTTGCCAGTTCTACTCCGATCGCATGAGCTTCATCGGGAGTGACCTCGCCCTCCTTGAAGCTCTGATACGCATGGAAGGCAACAATACCATCTGTCTTGCTGAACCTCATCTTTACAGTATCGAACTGATCCCTGGCACACTCAACAGTGCAGTTTATCCCTGATGTGTAATACAGTTTCTCCGTCTTGTCCTCATTTGCAGCGTAGGCTATGACATCAGCAAGTGCCTGTTGCTCTGACTCAGAGAATTGTCTCTGAGTCTTCTCAGGATTAGCAACATAAGTGAGCGGTGATCCTGCTTTGCCTTTTATCTTCCAGATCTTTGTCACCGCCATTACTCTTCTCTCCTCTTCGGTCTTAGGAACTCCATCTCGAGAGCATTCTCGATGAGTCTCCACTTCTTTGCTTCGCTCATCAAAGCGATCATGTCAACAGAGTTATCTGCTTTCAACGCAACGGCATCAATCTTGTCAGCGAGTTCCATGATCAGATCCATGAATTTGAAAAACCTTTCGTCAGGAGTCTGTACCGGGACATAGCCTGCGATCAACTGTCTTATGAAAGCCGACTCAGTCATGCACGCCCCTTCTGCTTTTCTTCGAAGATCTTCGCATTCTGCTTCGCTGAGTCTGATATGCTTCTCTTTACCTTTCTTCATCGCAACTCGTATCTCTCCTTTCATTGATCAATTTGTCTGCGCCACACTGTGGATACAGACTTTTCCTTTCCGGTCAGTCAGGGGTCTGGGGGCTTGCCACCAGGGTCGCAGTAGTGGTTGTGTCCACGAATGCAGTGCTTGCTGTTTTAGTGCAGATGTGCTTAACGTCGCACTCCGCCTTTTTCCGGGCTTCATCCTATCTTTCATAGCCACGTTCTTTTTCCGCTTTTCCCGGGTCAAATTTGATCACATCAAAGCCCTGATCAGTACGGTAAATTCTCTCCGGAAGTTCATACTTCTTCCTGAATTCTTCTTCAAGATCAGGCGGCATCGATAGGAATCTTTCGCTCTCGATTGGTGCGTAGCAAAGAAAAAACGGGCCTGCGATCACATCCATCACATGTCCGTCTTCATCAACTATTGCCCTGCTTGGAGGCAACTGCCTGAGCTTTCCCTCCTCATTGCAAACCAGAATCACATTCTCATACCTCGGATCAGTCTCCGAATAGAACGGATCGTAAGGCTCAATAAGACCTCCGACAAGCTCCTGCATTGACTCAAGCTCGTCTTCGATTTCGACCACTTCGGCTGTCTCTCCGGGCTTGCAAAGTATTACCCTAAGCATTTCGTTTTTATTATTTTCTGTCATTTAGATCACTCCCCCTTTCATTTTTTTTGCAAAGAAATAGGCTCGACCTATGACTACAGATCAAGCCATGTAGAATCTCTTTTCTTACTTTAGTTTCAATTAAGGTGCGGGAGTTACTCTATACTTGTCAATCGAAATACGACAAACTTCTTCATAAAAACCTTCCATAAAATACCTTAAATACCAACGACATCAACAGCTCTGTCAGAGAATAATTCTCGGCAGAGCTGCTGTCATTTTTACTATTTATTTCTTTCTTTTATCCGATATCTTTTGCCCAAAACGATACTTTAATAATTCAATTAGCTTATAAATACCCAAAGCAATAGCTGCAAATACAACCGCTACAATTATCGAGACAACTTCAATTGTGTTTTCTGAATCCATTGGCACCGGAGCTGGAATAGATACTATACCTGCGAAAAAAGGGCCCGCCAGAAATAAGGAGATGAAAAATGTTAGTCCGACAACCTTCACCTCAGGCTCTGCACCAGCAAAGCTGAGGTGAAGAATTATCCCAATAAATCCGAATATCAATATCGCTAAGATAATCATACTGACATCTATGCAAACTCATCTGATTTCACAAACAAATCCATATCTGCAGGGTCATAATCATCCTCCTCGTCAGCACGAGCGAAGTAGTCTTCTAATTCAGAATCAGAAATATCGTCATTACCATAATAGTCCGACTCATCCTCGGCAAAATAATCTATTTCACTATTTTCATATCCATCATCGTTGTAATACAGATTAAATGCCTCAGCAGTATTTATTTCATATGTATTGTGATATTCGAGTCTTTCAATTTCGTCGAAGCCAGTATCATATTCATCCATCGATGTGTCTGCAAAGAACAGTGTATCCAGTTTTCTGTTGCATAACTCTCTCAGTGGCTTTCCAGTCTTCTCAGCCTCTCTCTGCAGGGCAAGTATATCTTCTACACTAAATCCGTAACTTACTCTAATATTTTCAAGCTCAAGGAACTCATTATATTTATCTTTATTGAATGTGTTCATATCTGCTTTATTACCTAGACTGCGTGCATTACGACGTTCATTTGAAAGTGAATCTCGCAGATGCATATTCTCATCAATCAATGCTGTGAGTTCCTTCAGATATGCTTCATTTTCTTTTCCTTTTTCATTATCTGCTTGCTCCATCTGACCAGACACTATCTGTTTGAGGTACATAGGTTCAGGACATTCGAAACCAGCCTTTCTGATTTTACTAGGAGATCTGTGCTCTTTGTCATACGTAATCATCGCTTTCCTAAGACTGGTCTCTTCGTAATTGTATTTCTCAGAAACCTGTGCCATTGTCACCCCTGAGGCAAAGTCCGCCAATGCATGGCAGACTTTTCTTTCTACAATATACTGTCTGAGAGTTCTCTGATTCTCATTGATGATCTTAAAATACTCTGCGGACGCCCTTTCATCGAGAATAAAACTTCTCTTGACCAGTTCGGCAAGTTCATCCTTTTCTATTACAATATTAGACTCGATCAGGTCTAACATCTTATCGTAATCATGCAGCCTCATAGCCGCTCCTCCCTATGCTGCTCTATTCTGTTTCTTACCAGTTTTTCTAAGTACGACTATGTCATACTCCTTTTCAATATACGGGATATAGTTCATAAGCTTATCCATCGTATGATGAATCGCCCAGTCGGATTTGCCGATACCATGATTGATGGCCTTCTCAAGATACACACCATGCCTATAAAAACTATCTACGCTTTTTCTTCTGTTTTGTGAAAACAGATAGTAATCGCACCCGTTTGCGTTTAAATAGAACTCATGAGTATCGTCTTTTGCTGTGCAATATACCTTTGCCATATCATTACCTCCGTTTCTCTGTGGTAATGATATAATCTCATTATTCTTCACTGGTGAACATTGCAAAGCCCGTGCAGTTTTTGCATGGTACTTATGATCACAGATTGAAAATAGACACCTGTGCTTCTTTGAGAGAAGCAACTTTTCTTATGGTGATTTTATCTCCAGCTGACTCATCAACATGTCCGCAAAGCAAAGGAGAATTCGGATCATACAGATGACTCTGGCTTATTACTCGCTCTTTATTGAAATTGGCGTAACAATATCTGCAGCCATTCTTACATGTGTTGTACGATCCAACTTCAACACTTTCCAGACAGCCGCATTCCGGTCTTTGGTTCTTATCCTTACCTCCTTTTATCGGGCATCCAATCAGGTCCTCGATTAGTTGCTTATCTATGCAATGTCCATGAGCAACTCCTACAGATTCAAGATCGATAACTTCTGCACATGATTCAATCCGTAATCCTTTTTCATGCGCGAGACCTGCTAGTTTTTCTGCAATCTCAATCATCTCGTCATTGCCAGTGTTTTCTATATTAAGTCCTGCCGTATTCCTCTGCGTTTTAGCATAAAGATCCACAAAACTTATTACTACTCTCTCCGTATGATCCTTAAGTTCATCAGCAATCTTACCGAAAGCTCTGTAATGGTACTCCTTGGTGTACTTGTTGTTTATCAGAATTGGGTCATATCTCCAGATAGTCCTTTTCTTACCTATTTTTTCTGACAACTCTTTGAATGCAGGAAGCAACACCTTATTTTTATCCGGTAGCCCTGGTTCAACATCTCTCCCATATCCCGTCAGAGTAATCTGAAAATAGTACTGGTAACCCTTCAGGTCATCCAGTTTGTCGAAAATGTTTATAGGATTCTTGGTCCAAAAAACTATGCAGTCAACCACATCCGGTGATAAGTCTATCCTGCTTATCTGATGTGCATTCATAGGATTCTTGACATACAAATATCCTTCTTTGATCCTGTTAATGAACCATTCCGAGTAATAATTTGGTATATCTGTTCGCCTGCTTACACTTAGTATCATTATCTATTGTTCCTTTTCCAAAACATAAGCTATAAACTTCTGATAACACCTGTTCGTCATCATATATCTTCCAGTAAGATCAAACACTTCGTTTTTTAGCCAATCCTCCAGCTCTGGATATCCTGTATTATCGTAAACCCTATCTGAAGATATCGTATTTACAATCGGTGAACCTTTTACAACATAGCCTTGCTTTTTCACGCTTCCTATAAGTTCATCTATTTTTTCATAGTCTTGTTTAAGCAGTTCCTCATTAACTCTCTGCTCCTCTTCAGTTTCCCCAGGATTATTAGAAAGTGAGAACGCTATACATACAAAATCTTTTGTAATAGGTCTAGTTTCGAAAGCAGTCTTTATCCTATAAAAGTCAGCATCAGCTTTATTGTAATAGATGTCACGGAGAGATTTCGGAAATACAATCATGTTATAGTCTAATGTATCGCAAGACATAAGAAATCGTCCTGCACCTACACCAAATACTGGCGGATTAACTTTTATGTATTCGGTTCTTGGGTGATAATCTTCTCTCCAATTCTTTGCTAAATCTACCCCGGAATAATTAATTTGAGCCTTGAATTTCTTTGTTTTACTGGCCACTCCAAGCGACCATGCATCAATTTGGGGACCACAGCCTATTGATAAAACGTTCAGTTCCTCAATATTTCCGATAGCATTCAACATCTTTATATATAGCAAGTAGTACTCAAAGGCATATGCATATGAGTATCTAAGAATGTAACACGCCTGGTCCCATGGATTATCATATCGCTTAGGAGTATATTGTGCTTTATCTTCCGGTGCTTCACGCGCTACATCAAACTGCTTAATATCGTAATTAGCGTTCTTGATCACTCGCTTTATTGTAGGAAATTGCCGCGATAACTCGTCATCCTTTTTTCTTGTATTGCCTGACTTACTCCATCTATACGGATAATTAGAGTAGTAAGAATCACGCTCAGCCTTTACCGGCTTTCTATTAATACTGAAGGTATCTTCCTGCTCTTTTTCCTTTTTTACTGCTTCCGCTAGCTTTTTATTAGCTATTAGTTGATCCACTTCTACTTGAAATTCGGAATCCTCACAAGTCAAAAACTCCTCAAATGCTTCTGGATATTTCATCCGCAAGTCTTTTGAATCAAATCTAACAGTTATTTTTTGATTGTTAGGATCTGAGGTGTAATCATAATCTATAATCACACCCTTACCAAAATCGGGATTCTTGTGTTGAACAACCTTTGAGACCGGATCCATAAACGTTCCCTCGTTTACCGTCATCACTTACACCATTTGTTATCATTGTAATTTGATTTTAGCACACCGGCTATTATCAACGCCGCTAAAGTTCCAATTCCAGGTATAAGATTAATTAGAACAAGTAAACCGGTTTTGTTTGCATCATGAAACCTTCTTATTTCAATAATGATCCAGTATGCTAACAAACCAATGTATATAAAGCGCGCTAAGTCAGAACCAATAATTATTCCAACCATAAGATTAGATATGGTTGCTATTAAAAATGATGTTCCGACATTAATCCAATAATTCTTGATTGTATATGGTATCTTCATTTCTTTGCCTCCATTTCATAGCGACCCTCAAATAATGCCTGCTCTGATTATGACATTAGTATATATAGAGTACTTATGCATAAACATTGCAAAATGTGAACAGAAAATGCATAGTCATGTAATGACATATTGCTGTGGCTGCTAATTGTTTTCTTAGCAGTCACAGCTTATGATTAGGATCTGCACATTTGCCTTGAATGTTTCTGTCTGATCATACGTTGCAAGTAGTCATTACAATCTTTTCCATATGGTGGAGGCTCGTTTCTAACTTCATAGCTGCCACGAAGCTGCAACATGATATTCTCCGTTGCATTCCTGCCGGCAAGGTCGTTGTCCAGATGCAGAGCAATCGTATTTATTTGCGTTTGATTTTGCGTTGCATTATCAAGCGCAATTGGCAGTTTCGATTGCTTATTATTAATGCTCGGTGCATACACTCCGCCAAGAGAAAGCATAGGCTCTGCTCTCCATTCTCCTGTTTTCATCTTCATTATTGTCGCGTATGAGAGCAGGTCTATGGCACTCTCAAATACATGCAATGTGTTCCCGCTGTTGTTTATCCTGAAGGCATACCGTTTGTCGGACCCTGTTGCATCACCCATGAGCCGTTCTCCCGTTGTAGCCCGGTAGCATGCATACGCTGCTTTGCCCGCCTCATCATATCCGACAAAGATACAATTGTGATATGGCAGTGACTCATAAAGAAGGCCTTCGTTAATACAAGCCTTGATGATCTCTCTGTCTATTCCCCTGCCGGAGAGATAACGTATTATCTCAAGACTGGTCTCGGATCTCTCAGGCAGAAGGAGTTTTCTTTCCTTATCTGAATCAGGATTGTCCCATCTTGCAGCTTTGAAATGATTGATCGCAGGTTCATCTTCTGAGAGGGTTTTCATTGCCTCCATGAACTGCATGCCTTTGACTTTGATCAGATAATCCAGTGCAGAATACCCACCAAAGCCTCTGCTCCACCACATCCACTTGCCATTAGAAGCATTGATCTTGAGGCTGTCATGTGTTCGGGTACAGTAAGTGTTCCCGCTCACGTGAATGAGTTCAGTCGGGTCGCATGTCCGGAGGTATGTCATGAGATCTATCGATCTGGCTTTCTTTATTTGCTCCTCAGTATAGAATCCCATGAGCATCACCTCGCCTCATCACGAACAGCTTTTGACTGCTCTCGCTTCATCTGTTTCTCAAGCGATTTATCTATGTCGGTTATCATCTCATCAGCTGCAGAACGGATCCTCTCAAGAGATGCTTTGAGTTCTTTTATGTCCTTGTCGGAAGAATATCCTGCAATATATGAGAAGGAATAATCAGAAGAATCCAAGGAATAATGCTGACATAGCGTATAGGCAATGCTCTCAGCCTCGACCTCTTTGGTCCGCCTGTCTACAGGATGATTCGGGTCCAGATGTTCCTTAGCGTGGAGCTTTTCATGCGCCATTTCATGGATCATCGTCTTGATCGTCTGCAGCTGACTCATATCAGATTTGATGACTATCTTTCTTTCAGCATCGCTGTAATAGCCTTTTGCACCATTCTGAATATCCTCCGTATATATCGGCACTGGACACATTTCAGTCAACGCATTGAACAGTTTTCTGTAACCATCAACATCGCCCGTAAGCTCATTTACACCGATAGTTGGCAGGTCCGGGCCATCGGTCTGGGCGATATCAAAGGTAGTGACTACCTTGAAGCCAAGTCTCTCAATAACTTTCTGCTTCCCATCATCATCCTTCTCATCGATCTCAACTTTATACTTGCAGGGAGCGATTATCTTGATGCCTTTCTCTCCCTTACGGACTTGTCTGCCATGATCACGCTGCCAGCTGCTGTACGAAGCACAAAGCTGTGCATCAGGACGTTGTAATGCGATCAATAGTGTGTTGTTCAAACTATAGTTATGGAACTTACTCATGCAGTTCAGATACGCCTTGTATGCATCACTCTCAAAGACTGCTGCAACACCCGCCTCAAGCTGCTCAGTTATTTCCTTTATCCGTTCTTTCTGAGTTTTTCTGTCTGGACTTCTGTTTCGTTTTTTCATATGCGCCTCCATTTCTTTGCACAAAAAAAGCTGCAGACATCTCTGCAGCAAATGTTGTGCCTTATTATTTCTATTTTATTTGATTCCTTCGTATTCCCAGGTTACGGTATCGATTAGCAGATATTCCTGTGTCCCGATTGGATCACCGGTACTGTATGTTGAGAACAGATCGCATGACAACATATTGCCAAGACTATCGATCTGCATAACCGGAGTATGGCCTACGACCTGCAGAAGGTCTTCTTCTTTGTACATTTTCTCATTATAGAATTGCGGCCTGAACCAAAGCGGCGATGCATCGTCCCACATCTCATTCCTTCCGAGCAGGTTAATCTTCTCTATTACTGCATCGGTATCATCATAGTCCACATCATTGGCATAGTACTTCACGAATGCGTGAGTGAGTCCGCCATGAAGAAACAAAACATCATCTATCCTGTGAATATATGCCATCTGGCTTCTGTCCGGAAGCTCCCTTCTGAGCTCACTTAGTTTCTTTTGTACTACAGGAATCGCCACAGATGAAAAGCCACTTTCATACTGCAACCACTCATATGACAGGTCATGATTGCCATAGCACCAGAGTGTTTCCGGGAACTCCTTTTGGAACCGGATCGCGGCATCAAATGTTTCCTCATACAATCCGAGATTATATTCCTGCCCCCAATCATCGGGTATGTCCATGAAGCATACAGCCTTCTTAGCAGCACCTGAATTAAGAATTTCAGACGCTCTATCAAACATCCACGGCTTCAGGTGGACGTCAGGTATTACCAGTATTTTCAAAGCTATTCTCCTTTCGATGTCAGCTATTCTACGTAATGTATCCTGCTTTCATCGAATCTGTCCTGCTGCTTTCTCTCCTCAGCCGGATACCCGTATGGGAATATAGCAAATGCTCTCAGATCATCCGGTATATCCAGGATCCTTTCCACAGCTTGCATGTGTTCTTCAATAGGTGCGATGCCGAGCCATACACCACCAAGTCCTTGCGCATCAGTTTCAAGCCATAGGTTCTCCATGGCGATTGAAAGATCGATTTCGGCATACTGAGGTATAGCGCAGTCTTTTCTATATGCGGAAACAATAGCTGCCGGAGCATCTTTAGTCATGCCTGCATACGGACTGGCCTTCGACAACGCTTCCAGTTTTGCCTTGTCTGTAACAACGTAGAACTCCCATGGTTGCTGATTTGCTGCAGAAGGCGCCTGCATCGCAGCCCTAAGGATAGCCTCCGTTTTCTCGTTCTCAACAGGTCTGTCCTGGTACTTTCTTATGCTTACTCTTGTGTATATATTGTTCATAACTCTCTTTTACAAGCGGGAATTTGCACTATTGTTTAGAGAAAAATGTATTCACTTCTGCGGCTAATGTCTCCGGCTGCTCCATTGCAGCGAAATGTCCTCCTGCGGAAGCCCGTCCGTAATATTGCACATTGTAAACCCTTTCCAGCAATTCCACAGGTGGTATAGCAAACTCACTCGGAAATGCAGTAAATCCCATAGGCGGCAGAATACACTCACCTTCACTGAAGTGCAGCTTACTCCCCAAAGCCTCCTGATACAGGCGGCACGACGAATAGATCGTTTGCGTAAACCAGTAGATTGTAATGTCATCCAGAATACGATCATCTGTAAGAGTGATTCCAAGGGAATGTTCTCGGTCAGACCACTCTCTGAATTTCTCATACAACCAGATCGCCATGCCTGCAGGACTGTCATTCAATGCCGCTGCAAGCGTCAATGGGCGAGTTGCCTGAATCTCATCATATCCGATACCATCCGATCTGAAATCATCCATCGCCTTGAAGTAAGCCTTCTCGTTCTCTACAAACGGCCTGCTCTTTGCTTCAGGCATATATGAACCGGGTAGAAAATTCAAATGAAAAGCACGCACTTCGTCGGGATAATGGTAAGCCATCCAGCTTGCCACATGTGCTCCCCAATCTCCGCCCTGAACAAAGTATCTGTCATATCCGAGTTTTGACATCAGGACATGATAGATGTCGCCTATCGTAGAGAGATTAATTGTATTCCTTGCTCGGTATGTTGAAAAACCATAACCTGGCATAGAGGGAATTACAACATCATATCGTTCATCAATCAACGGAAGCAACCGCTCAAACTCAATGAACGAACCAGGCCAGCCGTGGCAAAACAGGATTACGTCTTTATTGTCGATTCTATGTCTCCATACAAAATGGATATCTTCTCCGCAGATATCCTCTGCCATAAACTGAGGCATGCCGGAATTGATTCGGTCTTCAGCAGCTTTCCAGTCATATTGATCCCTCCAGTATTCGAGGAATCGTTTCTGCTCACCCAGTGGCACTCCCTCCTCTTCACCGCTGTTGCGCGGATTAGGAACATATCGGATGTTGCAAAGCCGATTCCGCAGATCACTAATCTGACTTAACGGGATATTGATTTTATACTCTTTCAATTCTATCACCTGCTACTTTTGTATACTTGATGTGCCTGACTTCATTCATTAACATAGTCTTACGCAAATCCCGAGTTATAGAGATCAATCACCATAATCGATTCGCTCGACTTTGAAGATGACTGGTCTGGTTCCGTCCGAACAGCAACAGATCATCTCATTCTCTTTTGCCATCCAGCCCTTCATGATGGAACCGCCCTGTAAACCGGTGTAGATATACCGGCTGATAGCATCCCACGCCTCCGAGCAATGCGGCATTTTCGGCCCGCCCGCGACAGTATCCGGGTCGGCATCCGTATGCACCAGTGTATTCAGGCCACCGTGCCAGAAGTGGTCGTTCGCTTCATCCCGATAGAACTCAAAGACGTCACCCACGTTGTAGCAGGGACATTCTCCGGAGTTGGGATCAGCACAGTATTGCTGCTGTAGCTCCGGATAGAGTTTTTTGTCGATAACTGTCAGTCTGACTTTATGTTTCATGATGACCTCCTTCTCACAAATCCCGATTTATGTGCATCTTTTTCTATATTATTTTCACAAATCTTTCGATCAGTTTATTGATCTGCTCTGGTTCATCAGTATTTGAATTATGTCCGGCACCCTTGATCCATTCAATTTTTATACCAGATCTTTTGTGCCACTTTTTATTGTATCTGATACATGATCCTGCATGATCTTTATCTCCACAAATAAGCAAGGCCGGGCACTTTATCTCATATGGAAGATCCGCTTCTATAGCTTCTGCAAGTATACGATACCCGTGCCCGGCAAGTTTGGCATATCTTTTCTGCGCTCCGTCGTATGTCATCATCATGCTGTGCATCAGCGTTCTGCCGTATTCGGATTCTGACACACCGTTGATGCCCTGCTTAAGAAGCAGTTTCCACGGATAATGCCGATAAACGGGCTCCATTCTTTTCAGAAGCCATAGCTCTGCACCAGTCAGATATTGTCTCTGTAACGGAGCAGAATCAATTGAGATAAAACCACGGAGTTTTTCCGGAAACAGCTGCGAGTACATCTGTCCAGCATACCCGCCCATAGACTGCCCGATTATTACAGGATCATTCAGACCTTCCAGCTCTATGATTTCATCAAGCCACTTTGCTTTATCCGCAAGGCTGAAATCCATTTGGAACGGATACGAAGATGCGTGACCCGGTGCATCCCAGACAAACATACGGTATTTGCCATCGAAGTATTCGGTCTGCTTCTCAAACAGCCTGTGATCAGCGGTCAGTCCCGGGAGAAAGATCAGGCTCGGTCCATTGCCGACCATGCTGCTGATCCAATAATGTATCGGACCCTTTTCGGTTCGATATATCTTTTCTATCATACTCATTTTCTTCACCAATTCCCGACAAATGTGAATTTATGCTAATGATTGATTTTTGAGAAAGGACATCTTTTGCCGATACATTGGTTGTTTTGTGCAGAAAAGCTGCATATAACTTCCGGCTTTTCCATCTCGATGCCAAAATGAGCTTTTACAAAATCTACGGCAGTAAGAATGGACAGGAATGAATCTCTCTTACAGCATCGCGGGCCTCCGATTTCACCAATCTGCTCTAAAGATGCAGCAGTCATCCTGTGCGATAATGCAAATGATTCAGTAGTCAGGGGTGTAGACTTTGAAATAATAGATACGAACATGCCTGAGCTGATTCCTGCTCCGCATGCACCCCAAAAGCCGCAGGCGCCACCGGGAACACTCTTCCCTCGATTCATCATTTCAATCAAAGCACTGTGAAGATCTATATCTCCGCCGGCGTTATAATATGCAGTCAGCAATGCTGAGCCAACCATAACATGGTGTTCAGGCCCGTGCATGTGGCAGAACGGAAGGGCCATCATCTTTTCAATTATGGTGATCGGGTCTTTTGATGTTTCCTTCAGACATAATCCTATAATGGTGTCAAGCCCCTGCGTATGGCAATCGTTACACACATAGTGTCCATTCACGCATCTTGTCTTGCTATTTTCTTTTTTATGGCAAATCTCGCATTCCATGAGAACATCTGTCTCAAGGTATTCCAGCGGAGCTTTACAGATTAAGCATTCTTCTTTCATCAGCTATCCCTCACAAATTACGATTTTGCTAACTCTTTTTCATGTATCGCGGTATCTATGCAAATATTATCACATTAGATACCGCTCTATTTGAACGAAAAAAGAACTATCTTCTGTAGTCTATGTTATCAGGCTGTCTCTGCTTATTCTTTTCTCTCTGGACCAGCAGCTGAGCAAATCTGATGCCCTGCTGTTCAGTGAGTGTTATGCCCCTCGACATTATGTTGAGTAATAATAAATGGTGAGTCTTCACCACAGATGCGGATTTTTAAACGCTCCTGCCCGTAAAGACTCCCCATT
>JBGUKU010000063.1:0-9795 GCA_045114615.1 Anaerovoracaceae bacterium | reverse complement strand
TCCTGACGCATGCTCTTTCGAGTGATACGAAGCAAGCTGCCGCTGCGAAATATATTACGCCTTCCGGCCACTTGTCTGCGGTGATCTGGAATACCGCGCTGGCAAAAAACAGTGTCGCTGCAACAGTCAGCATTCTCATCACTTTACGGTTTCCAATAATGTATTTTTCTATATTCGTCTTCATGACTATTTCCACCTCCACAATTCTGCCTGCGGGACTATTATCTCCATATGCTCGTCCCGAGCCCATTTCGGTATTTCTCTCGATTCTTTCATCAGTTCAATTACTCTATTAATGACTCTCCAAAACATTTTCGTTTCCTTGCTTTCTTATCCCATTCTCTGTTTTCGCACCAGTAAACAGTCCTGTCTGTCACGTCATATACCATGGACACGACGGTCGGGCAGACTTCCTGCGAGACTGCCTTCAGTATTTCAAAGCAATCCTCCACATCAAAATCATCTGACGCATTTTTCAGCATGTCTTTTGCTATGTGATATCTGTCCCAGCCCATCCACGGATGTGTCTCTGAGTTCTGCTTATATGGTGAGAAATTCGTTAAAATCTTGTATTCAGGTTTTTCGTAGTAGCTGCAGCCCTGACCCGGCACTATGTGAAGCACGTTGCCGTCAGCATCCGACAGTGCAGACATGAATGTCAGTCCCGGGATACTGTAGACAGGTCTTTCAGCCGCTATGTCGCGGATCTCCTGCAGCGTTTTCTTCTGCAGCAGGAGGTCGATGTCCAGCATGATTACATTTTCGCCATCTCCTGCAGGATCGCTTCTTCTGTCGGCAGGCCAGCATGTAGGCATTCCAACAAAGTCTCCCCGGCTGTTGGCGCCAAACAATGGCATCCACCCTTCTGTTGCATCATTGACCTCTATGAATACCCCTTCATCTGCAGGACTGACTCTGTATTCCATATCCAGAAGATCCAGATTCCAGCCTACTATCGTCTTATTCTTATTTACTACTATGCTTGTACACATTATTGACCTCCCTCTTTTTGCTCCCTATCGTTCGGTAGTTTGAGGTGTATTTTTTTACCGGTCAGCCTTAAGGCCGGCCGGCAATTGATATTCTATATGATTTATTTATAGTATCGTTCTACTTTGCGTAGACCTCGAAGAACTGCAGCACGTGTTTATGCACCAGTTCCATCACTTCTTCCTCTCTGGCAGGCTCCCTGTCACACAGGTTGATCCAGACTGTGATCGGTGATGAGAGCTGCGCGGCCATGATCTCAGTATCCGCTTCCCTAAGCGTATTGCTGCGGATAAGGTATCTGATTATGCCTTCGAAGTATTTCATGATCCTTTCGTAATTCATTCTGGTCTGCAGAACAGAGAGTTCCCGGTTGCGGAACTGCTCGATCAAGAGCAGCTTTCTGCCCCTGCTGATGGCCGGATCATGGACTATATATCTGACCTGACCCTGGATCATCTTCGCGGCATCATCCGCAGTCATCCCCTCTTTGTCCTTTGTGAATTCAGGATCGTCCCAGTCGGCTTTAGTGAATATGGAATGCTCTGCATATCCGTTTAGCACCGACTCTACGACATTATCCAGTATCTCCTGCTTGCTTCCGAAGTGGCTGTAAAGAGATGCCTTTCTGATCCCTACCGCATCTGCGATCTGCGAAATGCTCGTAGCTTCATAACCATTAACTGAAAACAGATCCAGCGCGACATTCAGTATCTCATCTCTTGTATTGCCCTTATCCATAGCATTCCTCCGGCAGTAAAATATATATTGGACATCACCATTCTACCTACCGTTCGTTCGTTAGTCAATACCTTTTTTACGAAACGATTCGGTAGTATGCATTAGATGTAACTCTGTATATGACCGCATATACTATACCGCAGATCAGTACGCATACACTGGAGGTAATGATCAGGCGCGGTATGTCAAACAGTCCGAACAGCATGAGCAGCTTGTTTACTATAGGCAGTACCACCGCCAAGTGTATGCAGGCTAAGATGATTGGGATAAGGAATACCGTCAGCATCTGTGAATTGATGCTTTTTCTTATTTCATCCTTCGTCATGCCGACCTTCTGCATTATGTCGAATCTGGACTGATCCTCGAAACCTTCCGAGACCTGTTTGTAATACATGATTATCACGCAGGACATCAGGAAGATGATGCTGAGCAGAATGCCGAGGAAAAACAGTCCTCCGAAGGTGCTGACGAAGTCGCCTCGTTCTGCTTCATGGCTCTCGCAGTAGCAGTTGTCAAAGTCAAGCGGCTTCAGTTCCTCTTTGATCAAATTATCCAGTGTGGCTGCCAGAGCCACCTGCTCGTCGGCGTCAAGGCCGGTATCAAAACGGCAGTCCCAGAACCACGCCAGCATAGGCTCGCCGTCGTAATCTGCATATTTTGTGTAGTTCTTCGCGACCTCACCAGCATCCTTCACGATCACAAAGATGCCCGGAGATGCCGAGACCACTGCAGCCGGATCTATCTCTTCTATCCTGTCATCGATACGCTTTGTGACTTTGAACGGAACATCCCCGATAGTTATCACATCGCCGATCTCTATGTCCTTTGCGGTTCCGACCAATGCTTCACCCTGAGCCACTGTCTCGTTATAGCCAAATACTCTGTTATAGACATCCACATCAATGAACAGTATCTGCGCTACTTTGTCATAATTGATGAAAGCAAGATCTGACTTTGAGTTGAGTGTGACATCCAGCTTGCTGTCATCGAAGTAACCGCTGATCGACCACTCGTAATATGTTTTGTTGTTCATTATCTCCGCACCGTGTTCCTCAGCAGCGGCCTTAAGGTCAGCATCCAGCTTCTCACCCAGATCCTCAAGGCTTTCATCATAACCGTACTTGCACGCAAAGGCACCTATCTCGTTAGGATAGCGCACATTGAGGCACTGCTCTGCACCTGTGTAAAGCGCTGAAGTCGAGGACATCATTACAAGGATCATCGTCAGAAGGATGCAGATCGACGCAAGTCCCGCGCCGTTTCTCTTCATGCGATATGCCATCGAAGACACCGATACAAAATGATTTGTCTGGTAATAGTAGTTCCTATTCTTCTGAAGCATCCTGCAAAGGATGACAGAGCCTGCGATCAGAAGAAGATAGGTACCTATCATTATCAGTATCACGGCGACAAAGAACCACATGAGTGCTGACATAGGTTGCTGTATCTTAAGCGCGATATAGTATCCCGACCCAAGAGATGCAAGGCCGAGGACGCCTGTGAGCCAGTTTGACTTCGGCGGCTTCTCGCCTGCTTTATCTGCAGTCACCAGCTCTATTGGACTTGCAAAACTGACTTGTCTCAGCGAATTGAGATAGATCAGCAAAAAAATCGCGCTGTATGTTACAACTGTCATGATGACAGAGGTGAACGGAACAGAGAAAGCATATCTTACAGGTACTTCTATCAGCTTTGTAAATCCGAGCTCTGCCAGCTTGGAAATCCCTATGCCGGCAATGAGTCCGCCGAATATCGCGACTGCCCATGTAAACAGCGTTTCGAAGAACAGTATCCTTCCCAGGTTGAATCTGTTCATCCCCAAAATGCTGTAAAGACCGAACTCCTTCTTTCTGCCTTTGATCAGCGTTGCCTGTGTATAAAAGAGAAACAGAAGCCCGAACAGCGTCATTATATATGTGCCCATCTGCATCATATCGGTAGCAGTGTGCCCGCCCGGCATGCCGTCCATGATCCCTGAATACCCGAGGAAGTGAAGGATGTAATACACAGCTACCATCATGATGCATGTCACCAGATACGGTGCATACAGCCTGCCGTTCTTACGCATGCCGTTCGCAGCCATCTTTGGATAGAATCCCAGCTTCATTATCTGTCACCTCCCTGTGCGAGAAGCGTCAGTGTATTGCTAATCTTCTGATACATCTGCTGATCAGTGGCATCGCCTTTATATATCTGGTGGAACACTACTCCATCGCGTATAAACATCACCCTGGAAGCCCTGCTCGCAGCCTTTGTGGAATGAGTTACCATCAGGATGGTATGTCCCATCTGATTCACCTTAGCGAAAAGATCAAGCAGCTCGTCCGATGACTTTGAATCAAGTGCGCCCGTAGGCTCATCCGCCAGAACTATTCTCGGATCTGTGATCAGTGCTCTCGCAACCGCCGCTCTCTGTTTCTGACCGCCGGATACCTCGTAAGGATATTTCTTGAGAAGGGTTTCGATACCAAGCGGTGATGCAAGGTCATCCAGCCTCTTCTTCATATCTTCCGGCTTCATTCCGGCCAGAACCAGTGGAAGATAGATATTGTCTTCGAGAGAGAATGTATCCAGCAGATTGAAGTCCTGAAACACATACCCCAGATTGTCTCTGCGGAATTTTGCAAGATCCGAGTCCCTGACTGCGCTCAGCTTCATGCCGTCAAGTATGACCGTTCCTTCTGTCGGCTTGTCCAGAGCCGCGATTATGTTCAGCAGGGTGGTCTTGCCGCTGCCGGATTCTCCCATGATAGCGACATATTCGCCCTTTTCAACTGTGAAATTGACGTTCTTCAGCGCTTCAACGGATGCTCCGCCGAAACGAGTCCTGTATGTTTTCTTTATTCCTCTTGCTTCAAGTAAACTCATTACTGTAACCTCCTTGTTGCCTGATTACAGTCTGATGATAATAATATAAGCAGAGCCGTTCCATCGGATCTGCTTACGTATTTCTTACATATATGTCACATTTATGATCAATCTTCTGTCACGAGTCTTGTGGTTCTGAAATCAAGTATTATCGTCGTGCCCCTGCCCGGCTGCGACTCAGCGCTTATCGTATGCCCGAGATTGTCCGTTATCCTTTTGCAGAGATAAAGCCCGATCCCGCTTGCCCGTTTATCCTCGCGACCATTGAAGCCGGTGTAGCCGTTTTCAAATATGCGAGGAAGGTCTTCAGCACTTATACCTATACCGGTATCACTGATATGGAGAATTCCCGGCTCATCCATATAGATATGCACGCCGCCTTCTGAAGTGTACTTGACCGCATTTGAAATAATCTGCTCTATAACGAATGTCAGCCATTTTCCATCGGTGAGCACAGTATAATTCACTGGCTGATAATCCAGCGTCAGTCTCTTCAGAATGAATTCCCTTGAAAACTTCCGGACAGCCGTGCGGATGATACTGTCAAGATCATATTCCTTTATAAGGTAGTCCGTGCTGTCCGAATCCAGTCGCAGGAACGTCAGCACCATTTCGACATATTCTTCGATCCGGTTCAGATCTGAAGTGAGTTTTCTTGCCGTCTCTGTATCCTCTGACTGGAGGCTGAGCCGCATGGCTGCAATCGGAGTTTTGATCTGATGTGCCCAGACAGTATAGTAGTCGATCATATCGTTATACTCTTCTGCCGCGTGAACTGCTGACTGCTTCGCCTCGTCCTGAAGTTTAGTGATGATCTGCTGATAGTCCTCCTCCAGCCGATCGGCCGGAGCAGGCATTTCTTCGTGGGTAAGCATTATGTGCCGCCTTCGATAAGCAATATAGTCGATCGCTAATGCGGCTACGCCGATCATAATACTCAGGATCAGCGGGTATGTAACTACTATGACAGGCATATCGAACAGCAGATATGCAGCCGCGAATGCTCCGGCTATTAGTATGTATACTACTATCGCTTTCGCGCGCGATCTGAGATAGCTCTTAAGCAGCCCCATTATTCGGCCTCCAGGATATACCCTACGCCGAACCTTGTTTTGATAAGATCTTTGAGACCGCCTTCTTCAAGAGTTCTGCGGAGCCTGCCCACATTAACTGTCAGCGTGTTTTCATCAACAAAGGTGTCTGTTTCCCAAAGTGCCTCCATAAGCTTTTCTCTGCTTACGACCTTGTTCTTGTTCTGCATCAGCGTAAGAAAGATCATGTACTCATTTCTTGACAGAACTATCTTATTGCCGTTGTACAGCAGCGTATTATCCTCAGTATTGAGCACAGCGCCTGCCGCCTGCAGAGTGAAAGTATTCCGGTTGAAATCGTATGCCCTGCGAAGAAGCGCCTGTACCTTAGCGATCAGAACGCTTTGGTCAAAAGGCTTTGGGATATAGTCATCAGCGCCCATGTTCATGGCCATGATGATATTCATGTTGTCTGTTGCAGACGAAATGAATATGATTGGCACCGAGCTTGTCTTTCGTATCTCCTGACACCAGTGATAGCCACCCATGTATGGGAGAGTGATGTCCATAATGACCAGATGGGGCTTGTATTCCTCGATTTCTTCCGTGACACGGCGGAAGTCAGTTATCTTACGGGCTTCCATCCCCCAGCCAGCAAGACAATTGCATATTCCTTCAGCTATTCCGTTATCGTCTTCTACTATGATTACCCTATACATGATTATTCCCAGTTATAATAGTAGTCTAAATCTCGTATTATTTATGTGATTTAGACGAGCATTGTTGGTTATCTTCCTCAATCCGTTCTGTCATGAAGCAATTGAATTGAATCTGTAAAAACCCTGGCTGATTTGCATTTCTCAGCAACTGTATCCCAATTATCAGACAATTGAGGCATGAACCTCCGGTATACTGATGCGCTCTTTTTGTGTCCAGGGACTCTTATGCCATGATATTCTTTTTTCAGCGAAATGATATTGCTCCATGGGTCGATGATCATTTCTGCATCGTTAGAATCCTTCAAATCATCAAACGCCGCCACGATCCATGCATCAGTACTATCACAGGGAATCGTAATAATCAGCTGCTCATTTTCGTCATCTGAACGAACGAGTTGCCTGATTACCGACGTGAGATGAGCTCTGTAACTCTCAGGTGAGTCTTCATGATCACTGCAAGGCAACTGAACCGGACAGCGGTCATTTCTAACATGTATACAGTCGAGCGGAGAAGTCTTATCCTTATGATCACATTCCGTGCTGCCACATTTACAATGCACCTCTTTTTCTTTTCGCGAGACATCTCCATCCATATGGATAATAAGCGCATCAAAGCGAGGCATTATTTGTGAAAACAGTGCCGGAATAAGTTCTGCGTTATTTTCGCACCAGCGGTAAACGCCTTTCCACCCGTTTCCGAATTCACCTCTCGCATCCTGCTCGGGCTGTATGTACCTGTATATGTTCTTTTCTCCGGTCAACCTATCGATGACAGTACGGATAGCCATCTGATCAGTCGGTCCTTCGCTGACTATACCTATAACTCTCTTCATATCAGTTCCGGAACGCCTCCCAGATATCCATTGATCCAAAGACGTGAAAGCGGCTGCCCTGTTTTGATCAGGTCTTCACTTACAAGTATTCTGTTGACAGTTACATGTCCAAGGTCATCTCTTTCAGTTGCAAACAAACGGATCCTGTCATCTGTCAAGTCGAGTCCGTCCAGCACAAGCGGATTATGTGTTGTCATAAATACCGTTCTTCCGTTCTCAATGACAATCTTGTCAAAGACCTGTGTGAGCCGTTTTGCAAGCCTTGGGTTCATAGCATGGTCAAAACTGTCTATTCCGAACATCATAGGCGTGGACGGATGCATGGCAAGGCAGAGCATAAACAGGACATACAAAGCACCTTCACTGGCATCGTATCCTGTAAACAGAGCACTGTCTTTCAGAAATCTGTCGCGAAATTCTATTATCTGGTTTGTCGATGGCACGCCTGGATTCAGATTGGATTTCTTCGGCTTTCCAACATGAAATTCGGAAGCCCATTCCATTAATTCAAGTACTTCATCCATATACATACTGCCAAACATCAGCTCATCGTCCACAGTTCTGAACAGATCCCCGACAGCCTCAGCAAGACGCCCTCCGTTCAGTCCTATCGGAGTGATCTGTGTCGGATCCGGCACATTACCTCGCAATGTAAGAGTATCAGGTTGGAATAGCCCATAATCTGCAACATATCTGCCCGCAGCAAGGTACTCCTCAGATGCAAGTCTATCGGACAGCGAATAGTAACCGACCTTATTGTTCATATGGCTTTTACTTCGGTTGCTTCGACCGAATACTATTATTCCGTCCCTACTAACGCTCTCTGTATGATACTTCCATGAATCATCCCCTACAGGAGCGGTCAGGTGGGTATTGTACTGATATTCGTGCGAATCTTTGCCCCATTTCAACGAGAACTCAACTGTAGGCGACTCTTTTACGATATCCGCAAACTTTGACTTGTACAGCGAAGATGTGCTTAATCTGACACCCTTTCTTTGCAGGCTGTTATTATTCACTCTGTCTGTCATGGCCGCGCTAAGCACTCCGATCGCCTCCAGCACAGAAGTCTTGCCTGAACCGTTTGCCCCAATAAACACATTGACATTTCCGGTCTCAAAGCTTACATCAAAAAGCGATTTGAAGTTCCGAATGGTTATTCCCTTGATCTTAATTGACTGAGACACTGACTTAGCCTCCTTGAAAATCGTTGTTTTGGCTATATCTAATTGCATAGTTAGTATACTTGCATAATTTGATTTTGTCCATACCTAAACTTTCACCTTTCCTTGAAATTACACTTGTTTACGAACTTTAGCCACTCCTGATTGTGCTGAATTTTATATAGCTAACGACAGGCTAATGACGCACGATATAAGCGTTTTCACACTATCTAATGCAGCAGCATTGTCAAATTTATTATGAGATATTCAGGTTATTTCTGTTCAATATCTCAAAATAAAGTCGCTATTCCATATCGCTTCTTTGCTGCTACTCAGCCCCAAACGGATCGATTGCACCCTTAGGGGCTGAGTAGCAACAATGTTGTTGAGCCGCAAAATTGCAGAAACACCGCTTTAGAAACTGAAAAAGCACCGTTGAGATACATGATCTTGTATTTCAACGGTGCCGATCTTGCCCACAAAAGTTTCTGCCTTTTATATTTTTGCGCTAATTATTACTTCGTGTTATAACCTGTTGCGAGAGCCTTGTACCCGTTGCAATCACTGCAGTGCAGCATCACGAGATAACACCTGACGGCATCCTGTAACACCTTATAATAAGGCGTTAGGCGAGCAGGGTGTCCAGGGTTCGAGCCCCTGATCATCCACCACAGACCTCCGAGAAATCGGAGGTTTTTCTTTTGTCGGAATGTTGAAATATCAGCATTTCGAGAGTGGTGCCAACTGATTCGCTCTATAGATAGGGTGTCCTTAGAAGTGTTACACTTCAGCAAAAAGTGTTACAGCCCCGGCGGCGCTATGACCGCCGGGATTTTTACTTTTATGCCAGTGCTTTTTCGAGAAGTTGCTTCTTCTCTGCATCCGGTGTCCGGTCGTAACAGTAGTTGAAATAGGTAGTCCTTTCATCTGCATGGCCTGCATATGAACGAACTGTATTGATATTGATCCCTGCATCAATCAATGACGAAATATAAGTCTTTCTTGAGCTGTGCGATGGTCTGTACAGGATCCCCACACTTTTACAGTATTTCTTCAGGAGAGCATTTACCTCACGATATTCCAAAGGCTTTTCCGTGATAGAGAAAATATACTCACTTTGGCAGTCGTGCTCTTCCTGATATCTCCGCGCTACTTCCACAAGCTCCAGTGCACCGTCAGGAAGAATGACTTCCCTGTCTTCATGGCTCTTTGTGTGATCTACCACTTTATCAGTATCCTTCTGCAGCATCCTGCTGACATTCAGGATCCCATTCTCAATATCTGAGAACTTCAGCGCACACAGCTCCCCTATTCTTACTCCGGTGAAGAACTGGAACATCATTGCCAGAGGCGCCAGCCTGTACACCAGTCTGGTGCTGAACTCGAAATCGTTCCATGCCTTCTGGAAAAGTATTATTACCTCGTCCCTGGAGTACACCTGAGTGCTGTCCTT
>JBGUKU010000062.1:0-30699 GCA_045114615.1 Anaerovoracaceae bacterium | reverse complement strand
CTGAAGACAAAGAGGCAGTTAAGGATGCTCCTATGATGATCGACTATCTGTGTGAAGATTGCCGTAAGGACTTCGAAGATCTTAAGACCTATCTTGACGCAATGGGGATCAGATACGTAGTTGATCCTTCGATAGTCAGAGGCCTGGATTACTACACAAAGACCGCGTTCGAGTTCATTACAACCAAGATCGGCGCCCAGGGCACCGTCTGCGGAGGCGGAAGATATGACCACCTCATCGAAGAAGTAGGCGGACCTGATATGCCGGGTGTGGGTTTCGGACTCGGAAAAGAAAGACTCCTGATGCTTATGGAAGCATGCGGCCGCGATTTCGGAGCTGCGCCTGCACCTCAGATATTCCTTGCATGGATAGGTGACGAAGCCAAATTATACGCTCTTCAGCTCCTGCATGAACTCAGAGGAAAAGGCATAAGAGCGGATATGGATACAAGAGAACGCAATCTGAAAGGTCAGATGAAATATGCAAATAAGCTGGGCGCTCAGTATACTGCTGTTATAGGCGGTGATGAAGTAGCAAGCGGAGAGATAACTCTTAAAAACATGTCTACATCAGAACAAACAAAAGTCAGTAGGGGGGATCTTGCAAATGCTTTATAAAAGAACTCATATGTGCGGTGAGCTCAGACTTGCCGATGAAGGAAAGAACGTAGTGCTCAACGGCTGGGTTGCCAAGGCAAGAAGTCTCGGCGGACTCGTTTTTGTGGATTTAAGAGACAAGACCGGCATTACCCAGATCACTTTCAACGAGGATGCTCCGGCAGACGTTGTTGAAGCAGCAAAAGGATTAAGCCGTGAATACTGCATCGGTGTAAAAGGAGTGGTTAAGGAAAGAAGTTCCAAGAATCCTAACATCGCTACAGGAGACGTCGAAGTATTTGCAAGCGACCTTACTGTATATTCAACATCTGAGACTCCTCCGATCTATATAAAGGACGACGATAACGTAAATGATGATCTGAGACTCAAGTACAGATATCTTGATCTCAGAAAGAATAAAATGCAGAGAAACCTGACCTTCAGGCATAAGGTCATGAAGTGCACCCGCGACTATTTTGATGAACAGGGATTTACAGAAGTTGAGACTCCTGTACTCATAAAGCCTACACCTGAAGGTGCAAGAGACTATATCGTGCCGAGCCGTGTACATAACGGATATTTCTACGCTCTGCCTCAATCGCCTCAGATGTTCAAGCAGCTTCTGATGGTCGGAGGCACTGACAGATATGTACAGATCGCGAAGTGCTTCAGGGACGAAGACCTCAGAGCTGACAGACAGCCTGAATTCACGCAGATAGACCTTGAAATGTCATTTGCGGGCGTTGATGACGTTATCGAAGTTCAGGAAGGCTTCATCAAGAGAGTCATGAAAGAAGTAAAGGGCGTCGATGTGGTAACTCCGTTCCCTAGACTGACTTATGATGAAGCAATGGAGAGATACGGTTCCGACAAGCCTGACACAAGATTTGATATCGAACTCATCAAACTCAACGATGTGTTTGAAGGATGCGGATTCGAGATGTTCACAAAAAATCTTGCAGAAGGCGGAGACATCAGAGGTATCTGTGTACCTGGAGGAGCAGCTGAATTCTCCCGTAAGAAGATCGACAAGCTTACCAACGAAGTGAAACACTATGGTGCACATGGACTCGTATGGATCAAGAATGACGGTGATTCGATCAGTTCGTCCATCGGAAAATTCTTCAACGAAGACGAGCTTAAAGCCGTTCTTGACAGATGCGGAGCAGGCAGCGGCGATGCAGTATTCATCGTCAGCGGGACTCCAAAGGTCACATACGATTCACTCGGATTCCTCAGACGCAGGATCGCAGGTCTGATGGGGTTGCTCGATGACAATCAGTATAACTTCCTCTGGGTAGTTGACTTCCCGATGTTTGAGCAGGACGAAGACGGAAACCTCAAGGCTATGCATCATCCGTTCACACAGCCTAAGCTTGAGGAGCTCGACAAACTCGATAATGATATCCTGGGACTTAAAGCAAACGCATACGACATCGTCCTCAACGGAGTAGAGCTCGGTGGCGGAAGCGTAAGAATACACGATAAAGATCTTCAGGCGCGCATGTTCAAAGTGCTCGGCCTTACCGATGAAGAGTGCCAGGAGAAGTTCGGTTTCCTGATCGAAGCTTTCAAATACGGAGCACCTCCTCATGCAGGACTCGCATATGGACTTGACAGACTGGTCATGCTTCTCCTTGGTGAAAAGAGCATAAGAGAAGTCATAGCATTCCCTAAGAACCAGAACGCTGAGTGTCCGGTATGCGAAGCACCTGCTCCTGCAGGCAGCGGACAACTTGAAGAACTCGGCATAGAGCTCATACAGGATTAATGGATAAAAAGAAAAGGTACGGCATATACGGCGGCAGTTTTGACCCCATACATATAGGACACGTTGCCCTTGCCGAAAATGCGGTCAGAGAGTGCGGACTTGATAAGCTGATATTTATGCCCGCATACATCTCACCGTTCAAACAGGACAGGCATGTTACAGATGGCAGGGACAGATGCCGCATGATTGAGACTGTACTAAAAACCAACAGCGCCTTCTGCCTTTCCAGATATGAGTTAAACAAGCAAGGTACTTCATATACGATAAAAACCCTGCGACATTGGGAAAAACTGCTTGACGGGGAGCTGTTCTTCATACTCGGATTTGACTCAGCGGTACAGATCGATACGTGGTTTGAAGGCGAAGAGATCCTGAAAAATTATCATCTTGTTACGGCAAGGCGGCCGGACACTGACTATGCGGAAGGACTGAAGAAAATAGAGTCATTCCGGGGAAAATACGGTGCAGACATAACCGTCCTGAATATGATTCCTGTGGATGCTTCATCTACAGAAATAAGGAATCTTATAAAAGAAGGCAAGCCTTTAACGGGACTCGTGCCGCCGGAAGTAGAGGAATATATAATTGAGCATAAACTGTACAGATAAAGAGTCGCTTGAGGATTTTTTAAGCGCTAACCTCAAGGAAAGCCGATACATACATTCACTGGGAGTCGAAGAGATGGCTGTCAGACTGGCGTGTCTTCATGGAGCAGATGAAGAAAAAGCTGCCTTCGCCGGAAGATACCATGATATCGCCAAGAACTTCGACACGGAAACAATGGACTCATATGTCAGAAAATACGGCCTTTCCGAAAAGCTGATAGGAAACAATGCACTGGCACATTCAAAGGTCGGAGCAGCGATACTCGAGCATGAATTCGGGGTTACAGACCGGGAAATACTTGATGCAGTGCGTTATCACACTACAGCCCGAAAAGATATGACACTTCTCGAAGAGCTCATATTTGTTGCAGATGTAGTTGAAGACAACAGGACATACAGCGACCTTGATTATTATCAGGATCTGGCATACAGGGATCTCGACCGGGCGTGTCTCGAGATACTTGAATATACAATAGGGAGTCTTGCCTCCAAAGGCAAGGTGATTGATAAAGACACGCTTGAAGCAAGGGATTGGGTCTTACACAAAATAAAGGAGACAGAGAATGGAAAGTAAGGAAGTTGCTCAGACGATAGCAGAACTGCTGAGCAGAAAAAAAGCAAAAGACGTAGTTATGATCGATATTGCTGAGAAATCCTCATTCGCAGATTTCTTCGTAATTGCAACAGGTACGTCCGACAGACAGCTCGGAGCTCTGGCGGACGACGTAGAAGACAAATTCGCAGAATTAGGCATCGAACCTAAAAGTAAGGATGGCAGACCGGATACAGGATGGATACTTGTTGACGGGGGAGATGTTATTGTAAATATATTCACAAACGATACCAGAGACAAGTATACGCTCGAAAAGATCTGGAGCGACTGCGAATCCATACTGGTAGACTGATCAAGGAGTTACATAATGCGCAACGACAGATATGATTTCACAGAAATAGAGTCAAAGTGGCAGAAAATCTGGGCTGAAGAAGACGCTTTCAGAACGGTCGAAGACGATTCAAAAGAAAAGTATTACGTACTTGAGATGTTCCCGTATCCTTCGGGCAAGCTTCATATGGGTCATGTCAGGAACTATTCGATCGGCGATGTCATAGCCAGATACAAAAAGATGGCCGGATATAACGTGCTTCATCCAATGGGGTACGATTCTTTCGGACTTCCTGCGGAGAATGCTGCCATTCAGCACAATGCCGAACCTGCAAAATGGACTTTCGACAACATGGATGAAATGGACAGACAACTGGCAAGCATGGGTCTTTCCTATGACTGGGACCGCAAGGTCGCTACATGCACACCTGAATACTACAAGTGGACACAGTGGCTCTTCATCCAGTTCTATAAGAAGGGTCTTGCATACAAGAAGGATAACCCGGTCAACTGGTGCCCAAGCTGCCAGACAGTACTTGCAAACGAGCAGGTAGTTGACGGAAAGTGCGAGAGATGTAAAACAGAAGTCACCAAAAAGAATCTGTCGCAGTGGTATCTTAAGATCACAGATTATGCTGACAGGCTGCTTGGCAACCTGGATAAGCTTGAAGGCTGGCCTGACAAGGTCAAGACTATGCAGCGCAACTGGATCGGCAAGAGCTATGGCGCAAACATCAACTTCGAGATCAAGGATTCAGACAAGGTGCTTGAAGTATTCACTACAAGAGCAGATACACTCTTCGGTGCTACATACATGGTAATGTCACCTGAGCATCCGTTCGTGAACGAGCTGGTTGCAGGCCGTCCTGAAGAAGCGGAAGTAGAGGCTTATCAGGAGAAGGCCCGCCGCATGAGTGATATAGAGAGGACTTCGACAAGCAATGAAAAGACAGGTGTATTTATCGGAAGATATGCGATAAATCCTGTCAACGGCAAGGAGATCCCGATCTACATTTCCGATTATGTACTCATGGGATATGGTACCGGTGCTATCATGGCTGTTCCTGCTCACGACCAGAGAGACTTTGATTTTGCGAAAGCTTTCGGCCTCGACATAATTCCGGTAGTTGATCCTGAAGATCCTTCTATCGATCTGTATGATCTTAAGGAAGCTTTTGTTGCTGAAGGCAAAATGATAAATTCCGGACAGTTTGACGGAATGAACAATAAAGAAGCCATTCCTGCAATGATAGAATGGCTCAATGAGAAGGGAATAGGCGACAAGACTGTCAACTTCAGACTCAGAGACTGGCTCATTTCGAGGCAAAGATACTGGGGAGCTCCTATTCCTATGATCTGGTGCGATGAGTGCGGATGGGTCCCTGAAAAAGAAGAAAATCTGCCTGTACTTCTTCCGACTGATGTTGAATTCACAGGCAAGGGGGAATCTCCTATCACTACAAGCAAAACTTTCGTAGATACTGTATGTCCATGCTGCGGAAGACCTGCAAGAAGGGAAGTTGACACGATGGATACGTTCGTGGATTCCTCATGGTACTTCCTCAGATACTGCGACCCTCATAATGAGAGTTCTCCTTTCAGCAGGGAAAAAGCAGACTACTGGATGAACGTAGATCAGTACATTGGCGGTGTTGAGCATGCTATTCTCCATCTCATGTACGCAAGATTCTTCCAGATGTTCCTTCACGATATAGGCCTCTGCAAGGAGGAAGAACCTTTCAGAAACCTGCTGACCCAGGGTATGGTCATCAAGGACGGAGCCAAGATGAGCAAATCTCTCGGAAATGTAGTCAGTCCGGCTGAGATCCAGGCAAGATACGGTTCTGATACAGCAAGACTGTTTATCCTCTTTGCTGCACCGCCTGAAAAAGAACTCGACTGGTCCGATGAGGGTGTTGAAGGAAGCTACAGATTCCTTAACCGTGTTTACAGACTTGTATATGAATATATAAATGATATAAGAGGAGATGCTGTTGTTCCGGCAGCGTACAAGGCAGCAAATTCAGCAGATAAATCCCTTGACTTCATGATGAATACCTCTATAAAGAAGGTTACTGAAGATGCCGGCGGAAGATTCAATTTCAATACCGCCATTGCATCTATCATGGAGCTCGTAAATGAGATGTACAAATATAAAAACGGCGACATCAATCTGCCGTTGTTCAATAAAGCGATCGAGACGCTGCTGACGCTTCTCAATCCGTTCTGTCCGCATATAACGGAGGAACTCTGGAGTCAGCTCGGCCATGAAGACAGACTTTATAACAGGGCATGGCCGGAATGTGATGAATCTGCTCTCGTAAAAGACGAGATACAGATCATCCTTCAGATAAACGGCAAGCTGAAAGACAAACTGATGCTGCCTAACAATTCAGAAAAGGAGGTAGTTGAAGGAGCCGCAAGAGCTTCGGACAGATTCAAAGAAGCTACGGAAGGACGCGAAGTCATCAAGGTGATCTACGTTCCTAACAAGATCATCAATTTCGTTGTTAAATAGCGGCTTCGCCATTTATGACAAGATATAAGAATAATAACAAGAGGAGGGCGAAGGCCCCCGCTAAAGCAATACAAAAGAATAGAGAAAAAATCAGACCGCCTTTCAGGATCATCCCTCTGGGCGGAATGAAGGAAATAGGCAAAAACTGCACACTTATTGAGTGCAATGATGAGATTCTCATCATAGACTGCGGATTCGCATTCCCTGAGTATGAGATGTTCGGTATCGACATCGTGATTCCTGATTTCACATATCTCAAGGAAAACATGGAAAAGGTAAAGGGACTGATAATAACTCATGGGCATGAGGATCATATAGGAGGCATTCCGTATCTGCTTCAGGAAATGAGTGTTCCGGTATATGCTTCGCCTCTGGCAATGGGTATGATAGAACATAAGCTGGAGGAGAATTATCTGAGCTGTGAAGGGCATGTTATCAGATCCGGTGACAGGTTCAGTGTCGGATGCTTTTCTATAGAAGCCATTCAGACGAACCACAGCATTGCCGATTCGCTTGCGTACTCGATCAGATTCCCAGGAGGCCATGTGGTTCATACCGGTGACTTCAAGATCGACTATTCGCCGCTTGACGGTAAGGTGATCGATCTCAACAGATTCTCGCAGCTCGGAGATCAGGGAGTAGACGTACTGTTATGCGACAGTACGAATGTACTGCGCAAGGGTTATACTCCATCCGAAGCGGTAGTCAGACGTTCAATAGACGAGATCTTCGATAATACAAGCAGAAGAATAATCATTGCGACATTTGCTTCAAATGTGCACAGAATCAAATATTTCATAGAAGCTTCGATGAAGCATCACAGAAGAATCGCGGTATCCGGCAGGTCCATGGAGAACCTGCTGGCCCTGTCCAAAAGCCTTGGATATCTTGACGATATTCCTGATTCTGTATTCGTAGATGTAAGTGAAGCCCGTAATATCGCAGACAACAGGATCACCATAATCACTACAGGAAGCCAGGGAGAGCCTATGAGCGCTCTGACCCGCATGGCATATGACAATCACAAATCCATCAAGCTCAAGAAAAACGATGTAGTCGTATTCTCATCGTCTCCTATACCGGGCAATGAAAAGGTGATCTCACAGATAGTCAACAGACTGTATGAGAAGGAAGTGGACGTAGTTCTTGCGTCGGCTATGGACGTACATGTATCCGGTCATGCTTCATCTGAAGAACTAAAGCTTATACATACACTTATAAGGCCAAAATACTTCATACCTGCTCATGGAGAATACAGACACCTTGCGGAACATGCAAAGCTTGCAAATGCGCTCGGCCAGTCGAAGGATAAGATCTTCATACTCGGAAACGGCGATGCTCTTGAAGTAAACGGCAAGGAAACACATCTGGCCAGGGGATTCACTTCCGGCGAAGATGTGATGGTAGACGGATACGGAATAGGCGATGTAGGCAGCGTGGTGCTCAAAGACAGAAAGAAGCTTTCACAGGCCGGTCTCATCACCATTTCGGTCGCGCTGGATTCGGCAACAGGCTCTCTTATGGCAGAACCTATTCTTAAAACAAAAGGGTTCATATTCGTGGAAGAGCACATGGATCTTATAAGGGAAGCAATAAATGTCGTTTACAATACGATAGGAAAGAGCACATCAAAAGGTGCTCTTGATGAAGCATCACTGACCAGGGCAATCAAGTCGGACATGAAGACTTTCATATATAACACGACAAAGAAAAGTCCGATGATCATACCTGTAATTCTTTACGTATAAAGGAGGTAACAGATTATGAATGTATATGACGAGGCTCACAGCCTTGCAAAAGCAATCAGGGAGTCCAACGAATTCAGGGAATTTGACAGGATAAGAAAAGAAGTTGACAACGATAAGGAATGCTCCGAAATGCTTAAAGAACTTACGGAACTCCAGGTGCAGCTCCAGACAGCTCAGCTTACCGGTCAGCAGCCTGATAAGGATACTTTCGCACGTTTTCAGAGCCTCAGCACAATGGTAATGACAAAACCACTTGCTGCTCAGTACATGCAGGCTCAGATGGCGATTGCTACCATGATGAATGATGTGTTTGGCATCGTCGGCGAATCCATTAAATAATATGTCTATTAATTAATAAAACATAAAAAGGAGAAACACCAATGATTTATGCAAGTGACTTCAGAAAAGGTATTACTTTTGAGATGAACGGCGAACCTCATGTAGTGCTTGATTTCCAGCATGTTAAGCCGGGCAAGGGAGCTGCTTTCGTAAGAACTAAGTACAGAAACATCCTCACAGGTGCTACACGCGAGGAAGCTTTCAACCCTAATGACAAGTTCCCTAAAGCACATATCGAGACAAAGCAGATGCAGTATCTCTACAATGATGGAGAACTCTACTACTTCATGGATCAGGAGACTTATGATCAGGTTCCTCTGACATATGAACTCGTTGAGGACGCTATCAAGTATATCCGTGAGAATGATGTCGCTACAGTCAAATTCTATAAGGACAATGCATTTACTGTTGAAGCTCCGAACTTCGTAGATCTTGAAGTCGTTGAGACAGAGCCGGGCGTAAAGGGCGATACAGCAACAAACGTTACAAAGGCTGCTACTGTTGAGACCGGCGCAGTTATTCAGGTTCCTATCTTCATTAATGAAGGTGAAAGGATCCAGATCGACACAAGATCGGGTGAGTATCTCGGAAGATCCAAATAGGAGACTCATTTGAAAGAAGAAAAGAATATCAGGCGCTTCCGCAGACCTCTGAGGATCATTACTGTTCTCATTATTCTTGCAGCAGTGGTTCTTTGGTATGTTTACATGATGTCCAGACCTTACGACAGAACGCGTACGACCTACGCGGATTTTGTCGTTGAAGAAGGTGACGGCCTGAATACGATCGCAGAACATCTTGATGAGCAGAAGTTTATAAAAAGTGCATCCCGCTTTGAAACTCTCGGGAAACTTACTCTGGCAAAGGACTTCAAACCAGGCACATATTATATTTCTCCATCTATGGATTCACTAAGTATATTGAGAACGCTTCAGAGCGGGCTGACAACTTCGAAGGGATTCACTGTCCCTGCAGGTTATACCATTACACAGCTTGCAGCTGCACTCGACAGGGACGGCCTGGCAGACAGGGAGAAATTCCTTGAAGCTGCTGCGTCTCCCGACCTTGCGCAGCTCGAAGTTCTCGGTGAAAACGAGGAAGGACTGACAGGCACAGACCTGATTGAAGGGTTCCTTCTGCCTGGAGAATACACTCTTTCATCCGATGCGGATGAAACAATGATGATAATCATGATGCTCGATGCTTTCGGTAACTTCTATAACGATGACTGCAGCGCAAGAGCAGATGAGCTGGGTATCACGACCAGACAGCTTCTTGTAATGGCTTCGATGATTGAAAAGGAGACCTCAGTCGATAAAGAAAGATCGATTATATCCGGAGTTATACACAATCAGATCAATATGGAACTCATCAAAATAGATGAGCTTCCTGACAAACCGCTTTGCTCGCCAAGCAAAGAATCGATAATGGCTGCTCTTTATCCTGATGAGCATGAGTATACATATTATGTTCTTGACAGCACACTTGACGGAACTCACAGGTTCACTTCTGATGAGGCTGAATACAATGCATTGCTTGCAGAATATGAAGATGCTGTAAAAGCAGAAGCAGCGGCTGAAGAGGCGGATGCGGCAAAAGAAGCTGAAGAAAACACCGAAAGTGAAGGCGAGGGTGAATGAAATACGTAAGGGACATACCTTTCAAGGAATTTGTCGACAGCCATCACAGAGCTTTCGATGACGACCTTGCAGAACTGAGGCGTTCAAATGAGGATGAAGATGTTCCTCTCATTTTTACTGAGACAGAAGAAATACTCGGTCTTCTTATAGGGCTTACACATCCCAGGAGAATACTTGAGATAGGAACCGCTTACGGATATTCAGCATTGTATTTTGCAAAAAAACTGCCTGAAGCGCACATTACAACGATAGAGCGCAATCCGGTCATGGTAGATGCTGCCAGAGCTGAATTCTCTTCCAGAAAAGAGGGGGGACGTATAGACTTACGCGTCGGAGATGCAGCTGAAATACTCGATCAGCTTGTATGTGATCTCGCTGAAGCAGATGAGTCAGAAAAGTTTGATTTCGTATTCATAGACGCTGCGAAAAGCCATTACAGGGAGTTCTTTGAATCAGTTGAAAAGATATGCACCAAAGATGCCCTGATAGTTTGCGACAACATCCTGTTAAAGGGATGGATATTGGAAGCTGAAGGTAAAGATGCAAAGCGCCACAGAACAAGCATAAAATACATGAAAAAGTTTCTTGAATACCTCCATGAGCGTGACGATCTGGAGGTGACTTTTCTTACCGGCGCTGACGGTCTTGCAATAATCAGATTTATAAATGAACAATAACGACAACAAACCAAAACTCGAACTGCTTGCTCCGGCAGGCGACATGGAAAAACTGAAAACCGCGGTCAGGTTCGGGGCTGACGCTGTCTATTTCGGCGGTGAAATGTTCAGCTTAAGAGCCGGAGCGGGAAATTTTACCATACCCGAAATCGAAGAGGCCATGGACTGGCTGCATTCCAATAATGCAAAGGGATACATGACCATAAATATATACCCGCACAACGGCGATATTTCGCCTTTGAGGGATTATATTGGCAAAATCAGACATATTCCTGTAGACGCATTTCTGGTGTCTGATCCGGGAGTTATGGGCCTTATAAGGGAGCAGATACCGGATGCGGAGATACACCTGTCTACACAGGCAAACACCACAAATTATCTTACTGCACGATTCTGGGTCTCACAGGGAGTCAAGAGGATAGTATGTGCACGCGAAATGAGTCTTGATGAAATACGTATCATGCGGAAAGAGCTCCCTGAAGACATTGAGATCGAATCTTTTGTTCATGGAGCTATGTGTATTTCATATTCAGGAAGATGCCTTCTCAGTAATTTCATGGCCGGAAGAGATGCCAACCGCGGAGCATGCACTCATCCGTGCAGATGGAAGTATGCTCTGGTGGAAGAGCAAAGGCCGGGACAGTATTATCCGATCGAAGAGGACGGATATGGGAGTTATATACTTAACTCACGTGATCTGTGCATGATAGATCACATTCCGGATCTCGCCGAGGCAGGTGTCTACTCGCTTAAGATTGAGGGACGCATGAAATCCATGTACTATGTGGCTACTGTTGTAACTGCGTACAGAGCTGCAATAGACGCGTACCTCAGCGATCCTGAGAATTACGTATTCGACAGCAAATGGTACGATGAGCTGTGCAAGGCAAGCCACAGGGAGTTTACTCACGGGTTCTATTACAACAAACCTACGGATAAAGATCAGAACTATCTGACCAGTGATTACACAAGGGAATATTCTTTTATAGGTATTGTCAGAGAAACTGATGAAAATACAGGCCTTACAACGGTTGAGCAGAGAAACAAATTCTCGATTGGAGATACCGTGGAAGTATTCGGACCTTATACAGCTTATTACGAAGAGACCATAAACGAAATGTATGATGAGGAAGGCAATGCGGTAGAGAGCGCACCTCATCCTCAGCAAATACTTCGTATACGCTTCAAACGGATACCTGAAGAAGGCTTCATATTACGCAAAAGGAAGTAAGGAGAATAAAATGGAAGACGGCAGTTTACCCTCTTATTTGTTTCTGATACTGATCATTCTGATCATGGTTTTCAACGGCCTTGTTGTTGCGTGCAAGCGTGCACTCGACTACATTGACCGCAATGTGATCAAAGATATGCTGGAAGATGATCCCGATGACAAAAGGCTGCAGACAGTTACGGACTTTCTGGCAAAACCGTCCAGATATCATTATGCCGATCATGCGGCAAGCTTTATAAGCATAATAATATGTTTCATACTGTTCAACTGCCTGATGCTGATCCTCGATTCACGCAGCACGTCAGATAGCTTCGGATTCTACAGGGATGGATTCGGGTTTTTCATACTGATACTCTGTAACCTCGGTTTCTATATCATTTATACTGCGCTTTCGGATATTCTGCCAAAGAAACTCGCAGCACAGTCTAGTGAAGCAGCAGGTATCGGCCTCATCGGATTCCAGAAGTTTATATATATAATAACTCTTCCGCTTGTATGGATCTGCAAGGCGATAGCAAATCTGGTACTCCGTATAATGGGCAGGAACATCGATGTGGATGACGCATACTTTTCGGAAGATAAGGTAATGTCGATGCTCGACAGAGGTCAGGAATCAGGCGAAATAAAAGAAGAAGGCCGCAAGATGATAGACTCGATATTCGAGTTTGACGACCTCCTTGCATATGAGATCATGACTCCGCGTACGGATGTATTCATGTTCGACCTGGATGACGACAGAAGCGAATATTTTGAAGAACTGATGGAGCTCACTCATTCCAGGATACCTGTTTACAAAGGTGATCCTGATAATATAGTCGGAATACTGCACATCAAGGATTATCTGTATAATGCCACAAAAAAAGGTTTCGATAACGTTGATATAAAGAAACTGCTCAGACCGGCATACTTTGTTCCTGAAACTAAAAATATAGATTCTCTTTTCAGGGAACTGCAGATAGAAAAGCAGCATCTGGCTATTCTCATTGATGAATACGGCGGATTCAGCGGAATCGTATCTGTTGAAGATATTATTGAACAGATCGTGGGTGATATCGACGACGAATTTGATGAAGAAGACCGCATTATTGAGAAAGTTAACGATACTACATTTATCGTTGACGGTAATGTTTATCTGGATGACCTTGAGGAAGAGACCGGTGTAGAACTGGAATCAGAGACAAGTGAGACGATCGGAGGCTTCATCATAGACCTCATGGGCGAGATACCTAGGGAAAATGTAAAATATAAACCGATATCTTTTGAAGACTACGACTTCACAATACTTTCGGTCAAAGACCGCAGGATAGAGAAGATACGGATAGAAAAAGCAGAGAGAGAGGATGGATCCGGTGAATGATATTAATCTGATCGATCTGGTCGAAAAAGATGTTATCTCATTTGACGATGTCAGCAGATTTCCGGACTTCAGCTTAAGCGACAACATCCAGAAAGCTATCGGGATGGATATCCATAATCCGGGAATAAGAATAAGCGAAGATGACGGTGTCCTTACGATAAACTGCGAAATAATCGTATATTTCGGGGTGAATATACCTCAGCTTTGCTATGACATCCAGTCGAGAGTAAAAAGAGATATAGAAGAGAAAACAGACTTTACTGTAAAAGCGGTTAATATACGTGTCGAAGGTCTGGACAAGAAGGAGATAAATTGAAAAGAGAAGATATAAGAGAAATAACGATGCAGCTCGTTTATCAGATGGATATGACGGAAGACTTCAGGGTCGCCGATCTTTCCATCGTTGATGAGAATGTAAAAGCAGCAGGTAAAAAACAGGCTGCTGAAACTCTTGCCGCGGTCCAGGACCATCACGATGAAATCGACGCTTTGATCAGTGAAAACCTTGATAAATGGTCGATCGAAAGGATAGCAAAGACTGACCTTGCTATTCTCAGGACGGCAGTTGCAGAGATGCTTTATGTTGAAAGCATACCTGTAAGTGTTTCGATAAATGAAGCAGTGAATCTCGCCAAAAAGTATGGTGATGACAGGTCATACGCTTTCATCAATTCAGTTCTCGGCAAAATATCACGAAACATATAAATACATGAAAAAGCTGTATCTTGGGATCGACACTTCGAATTACAGAACATCAGTTGCGGCAGTTGACACAGATGGCAATATCCTTTCACAAAAGGCAGAGCTGCTCGATGTGCCTGCTGGAAAAAGAGGGCTCAGGCAGTCTGATGCTTTCTTCATGCACAGCAACAGGCTTCCGGGATACATAGAAGAGTTGTTCGGATCGACAGATCCTGCAAATATCAAGGCTGTAGGTGTCTCAGAAAGGCCGCGGAGGGTCGAAGGCTCGTATATGCCTTGTTTTCTTGCAGGGGTCAATACCGCAAGAGAGATCGCTGCAGCTCTGAAAGTTCCGGTATACTGTTTTTCACATCAAGAAGGACACGCAGCTGCAGTAATGGAAAGTGAAGGGAAGACAGCTGCATTGCGCACGCTGTTTTTTCACCTTAGCGGAGGTACTACCGAAGCACTGATATGCAGTCCTGATGAAAAAGGGTACAAAATGGAAATAGTCGGAGGCACCCGCGACATCTCGGCAGGCCAGCTTTTTGACCGATTCGGTGTAGCTTTGGGTATGCCTTTCCCGTCCGGAAAGTATCTGGATGATATCGCGTACAGAGTACTCGAAGAAACGGACTTTTTTGTCAATAAAACAGAAAATACAGGTGTGATTCCCAGACTGAAACATGATGAAGGATATTTCAATTTATCGGGTGTTGAAACCAGACTTATGAGATATGCTGAAAATCAAAACGGTATTTCATCTGAAGCAGTCACTGCAGAGCTGTTTTCTTCAGTATCTGAATTGATTATAAAAACCGCACGGTATCTCAGTGTGAAATACCGCGCAGATACTATATATATGGCCGGTGGTGTGGCATCAAGCCGCACATTCCGTGCAATTGCTCAAAACAACAGCTCAGCAGACATACAGTTCGGCGCTCCTCAACTCTCAGGGGACAACGCAGTGGGGGCTGCTCTTCTTGCGAAAAGGACAGATGAAACCGGTAACAGTATCTCAGGTAAATGAATACATAGCGAAAAAACTGCGCGATGATCTCAATCTGCGCGGTCTTGCTGTTGAGGGAGAAGTTTCGGGCTTCAGCAGGAGCGGACAGCATTATTATCTGACGCTTAAAGATGCATCAAGTCAGATCCGGTGTGCTATCTGGGGGCAGAACGCATCCCGCATAGATATGTCTCTTGTTAAAAACGGAGAAAAGATAGTCGCAGTATGCGATATAAGTCCTTATCCGAAGAACGGAACCTATTCACTGAGCATAAGATATGTTGAAGCTCTCGGAGCAGGGGACCTGGCAGCTGAATTCAACCGCATCAAAGAGAAACTCGAAAAAGAGGGCCTTTTTAACAAAAAATACAAAAAGCCCATACCTGTATTTCCTTACAGGATAGGAGTCGTCACTTCTGCCACTGGGGCGGCGATAGAGGATATCCGCAAGATCATTACTTCAAAGAACGACTTTACCGATATTCTCATATTCCCGACAGCCGTTCAGGGCATAGGTGCAGTTAACAGCATCTGCGAAAACATAAGAGCCGCAAACAGCCTGAACAGAAACGGGATCAGGATCGATACCCTGATCGTCGGAAGAGGAGGAGGATCCCCTGAAGATCTGGCAGCATTCAATGACGAAGAAGTCGCCAGAGCTATCTTTGAATCAGAGATACCTGTAATAAGTGCTGTAGGGCACGAGATAGATTTTTCGATAAGTGATTTTGTTGCCGACGCAAGAGCCGAAACTCCGACCGCAGCAGCAGACATGGCGGTTATGGATACCTTTGAGCTCAAGGCGGATATTGAACGCAGCACAAAGATACTTGCAGCTTCCATGGATCAGAAGATCGCAGCTGAAAAAAGGGTTATCGATGGTGCATCAGCTCTTCTTTGTGCCAACATACGTTCAAAGATCGCTGAAGCATCAAGTGCAGTTGACAAGGCTGTGATCATGCTCAGAGAAAATGATCCGCGGCGTGTATTCATGAAAGGATATGCTGCTGTCACTGACAGGGACGGCAGGATTGTTCCTAATGCAGCCGGCATCGTTATAGGTGAAGAATACGATATCGTTATGAGTGACGGAAGCTTCAGCGCTAAAGTCACAGATGTTGATCTTAATTGACAGGATGGTCAGCCATGGCAGAAAAAACATTTACCGAAGCATTGAATAATCTGCAGAATGCTGCTGCCGAAATAGGCAGACAGGCTACGACGCTTGAGGATTCCCTTAAACTGTTTGATGAGGGAATGAAGGAAGCCGAGTACTGCAGAAAGATACTCGAAAGCGCTGAGCAGAAGATACAGCTCTACGAGAATGGAGAACTGAAAGATGCACAGCTTTAATGAATACAGGGAAATAATCAATACACATCTGACAGATCTTATAGCAGATCCCGGAGAACAGGCATCTGAGCTTGCTGAAGCCATGAAATACAGCCTTGAAGTAGGCGGAAAAAGGCTGAGACCTGCACTTCTTCTTGCTTCGTGTGAGTTCGCCGGCGGGAACATCGAAGAAGCTCTTCCGTATGCTCTTGCGCTGGAATATATTCATACGTATTCTCTGATACACGATGATCTTCCGGCTATGGACAACGATGATCTCAGGAGAGGAAAACCAACTAATCACAAGGTTTTCGGCGAGGCCATGGCAATACTTGCAGGAGACGGACTGCTTTCCACAGCGGCCGAGACCGTTACGGGGTGTCCTCTTGAATATTATGAAGATCCTGTAAAAATGAAAAACCATGTCAGAGCAGCACATGAGATAATGTCGCGCGCCGGAGCAAGAGGCATGATTGCAGGTCAGACTGCAGATATTAAAGGTGAGAAAATTGAACCTACAGATGAGCTGATCAGATACATAGAACTGCATAAGACTGCCGATCTCATAACAGCTCCGGTCAGAGCAGGGATCATGCTTGCCGGTGCTGATGATGACATGCTTGAAAAATTTACGGTATATGCGAGAGACATAGGTGTGGCTTTCCAGATACTGGATGACATATTGGATATAGAAGGTGATCAGGCACTTCTTGGAAAGACGCTAGGCAAGGATGCGGAACAGGGTAAGTGCAATTATGCATTCGTACATGGTCCTGAAGCTGCAAGAGCAGAACTTCACAGGCTAACATCAGAAGCAAAAGAAGCTCTCTCAGCTTACGGTGATGCGGTTGCATTCTTCACGGCTCTTGCTGATTCTCTTGAAATAAGAAAATACTGAAAAATGAAAGAACGACTTGATGTACTTCTAGTTAATAACGGACTTGCTGAAACCCGTGAAAAAGCCAAGCGCACCATTATGGCCGGTCTTGTAACCGTTGACGGCAGACTTGAAGACAAACCCGGTTCCCGTTTCGACATAGATTCGGAAGTTCAGGTAAAAGGTCAGGAATGCCCTTACGTGAGCAGAGGTGGGCTGAAACTCGAAAAGGCGATAAATGAATGGGGCGTGTCCTGTGATAATGCTGTCTGCATTGATATGGGAGCGTCAACAGGCGGCTTTACAGACTGTATGCTTCAGCACGGAGCACGCAAGGTATATGCGATAGATGTAGGATACGGCCAGCTTGACTATAAACTCAGAACTGATGAGCGTGTGGTCAACATGGAAAAGACAAATATACGCTATCTCGATACATCTCTTATTGAAGAGCCAATCGATCTTATTTCTATTGATGTCAGCTTCATTTCCGTGAAGCATATGTTCCCTGTTGCAACTCAGGTGCTTTCTGAAGAAGGTCTCATACTGTGCCTTGTAAAACCTCAGTTTGAAGCAGGCAGAGAACAGGTAGGAAAGGGCGGTATCGTAAGGGAATCTTCTGTACATGAAGACGTGATCAACAATGTTATCGGATATGCTAACGACAATGGTCTTTATGCTCAGCAGCTATCATATTCGCCTATAAAAGGAACTAAAGGAAATATAGAATATTTGCTTTTACTTTCACGAAAAAAGTGCGATAATAAAGTAGGTGTGAGCAAAGTTGTAAATGACGCTCACTCAGGCTTAAATAAATAACAATTTTTACTGGATTAACCCTAAAGCTATCACCAACAATAATGTAAGGAGATTCAAATGGAAGTTTCAAAAAGATGTGCAGTAATGCAGTTCTCACCGATCAGAAGATTCAACGTATTTGCTTTTGAAGCCGAGAGAGAACACGGCAAAAAGGTTTATCGTCTTAACATCGGTCAGCCAGATATCGAGACTCCTCCTTGCTTCATGGAAGCAATCAGAAAGTTCGATAAGAAGGTCATCGCATATGCTGAGTCCCAGGGTATCGATGAACTGCGCGACGCAATGATCGACTACATGAAGAGAGACTTCGACATGGAGTATGAGAGAAAGGACATCCTTATCACAAACGGAGGTTCTGAGGCTCTGATCCTCGCTTTCACAGCTCTTCTCAATCCTGGAGATGAAGCTCTGATCGCCGAGCCTTTCTACACAAACTACAACACATTCTGCAACGAGGTTTCCGGTGTTCTCGTGCCGCTGACAACTTCCGCAGAGGACGGTTATAACTGGGCAAAGAGAGACCTCATCGAGGCTGCTATTACTCCTAAGACAAAGGCTATCTGCTGCCTCTCGCCTGGTAACCCGACAGGAAGAGTTCTTACACTTGAAGACATGAGACTCATCGGCGACATCGCTAAGGAGCACGACCTCTGGATAATCTCCGATGAGGTATACAGAGAGTTCGTATATGACGGAGCTGAGGCTCACTCATTCGGACAGCTCGACGATATCGCAGACAGAGTTATTATAGTTGACTCCGTATCCAAGAGATGGTCTGCATGCGGAGCAAGAATCGGAGCTGCTATCTCCAAGAACGAAGAGTTCATGAGCGCACTCCTCAAGCTCGCTCAGGGCAGACTCTGCGTACCTACACTCGAGCAGGTAGGCGCTGCAGCTCTCTACAGAATGGACAAGAGCTATTATGACGAAGCAAAGGCTGAGTATGAAGCAAGAAGAGACGCTGCTTATGAAGAGCTCTCAAAGATTCCTGGAATCGTTTGCCAGAAGCCTGCAGGCGCATTCTATATGACATGCAAGCTGCCGGTTGACGACATCGAGTCCTTCCTGATGTTCATGCTCAAGGAATTTGACGACAACGGCGAAACAGCAATGTTTGCACCGGCTCCTGGATTCTATGCAACAAAGGGTCTCGGCGGAAACGAGATGCGTATCGCATACGTTCTGTCGCCGGATAAGATGAGAAGAGCCTGCGAACTCATCAAGATGGGTGTTGCCGCTTACAACGCAAAGTAGTATAGCACCGAACAATTCACTTGAACTGTCTGTAGGGGGAATTTCGGTTCCCCCTACATCTTTATTGAAAACAAATGGCAGAAGCAAAACTATCCCCAATGATGCAGCAATATACGGCAATCAAGGATGACTACAAGGACGCCATCCTGATGTACCGTCTCGGAGATTTCTACGAGATGTTCTTTGATGATGCCATTCTTGCGTCGAGGGAGCTTGAGCTTACTCTAACCGGACGCAACTGCGGTCTCGAGGAAAGAGCACCTATGTGCGGTGTCCCGTTTCATTCGGTCGATCAGTATATCGTAAGGCTTGTAAACAATGGACATAAAGTTGCGATATGTGAGCAGGTGGAAGATCCGGCGGAAGCGAAGGGGATAGTCAGACGCGAGATAACGCGCATCTACACTCCCGGTACACTTGATATAAGTGATGCAGCAAGAAGTGAAAGCAATGTGTTTATTGCTTCAGCATGCATATCTGATGAACTTACAGCTGTTGCTCTGGCGGATATAAGCACAGGTGAGCTCAGTGCCTATGAATATGAGACTGAGAAAAATGGTAAGAAGCTTTCGTTTGAACGCCTTCTCAACGACATTTCCATACTCGATGTAAAAGAACTCGTTATAAGCGATGAGATAGCCTCAGAAATCGAAATATCGCTTTCTGATCATATGCTCAATGTTTATCTGGACCGCATCGACAGTTCATATTACAGATATCAGACTGCCAGAGACGTGCTCATGGATCAGTTCGGCGTATCATCATTGATTCCTCTCGATCTCGAAGGAAGAGAGGAGATGACTGCTGCTATCGGAGCACTCCTGATGTATCTAAGAGATACACAGAAGGGTGATCTTGATCAGTTCACTGATGTAATCATCAAACAGCATGATGGAGTAATGCATCTGGACAGATCGACGCTCAGGAATCTCGAACTTCTTGAAACGATCTATGATGGAGATGTCAAAGGATCCTTGCTTGGAGTGATCGGGAAAACAAGGACTGCAATGGGCGGAAGGCTTCTTCGTTCCTGGCTCAGGGAACCTCTTACTGATGTTCCGGAGATTCGAAGACGTCTGGATGCAGTAGAGGAGCTCAGGAATGATCCTGTCAGAGCTAACAACATTTACAACAGTCTTAAGTATATCTATGATTTTCAGAGACTTACTGCCAGAGTTGCAACAGGACGCGCTGATGCACGCGACCTCATAGCACTGAAAAAGACACTTGCACAGCTGCCGGATATAAAATACGAGCTTTCTGACGCATCAGCTTCATTGCTTAAAGACCTTAACGGATCAATCGAAGACTTCGATGATCTTTACCGCCTGATTGACGGATCAATATGTGAAGAACCTCCTATGGGTATTACCGAAGGAGGTATAATCAAAGCCGGTTATTCAAAAGATCTCGATAAACTAAAGGAGTCCATCTCCGGCGCAAAGGAGTGGATAGCAAATCTTGAGAATTCCGAGAAAGAGCGCACCGGTATCAAGACTTTAAGAGTCGGATTCAACAAGGTCTTCGGCTACTATATCGATGTCAGCAAGGGAATGATCGATAAAGTGCCGGAGGACTACATCAGGAAACAGACTCTCGTAAACAATGAGAGATATATAACTCCTGAACTGAAAGAAAAAGAAGATCTTGTCCTCACTGCGGAGGCCAGGATCAATAAGATCGAATACGAAGAATTCCGCAGGATACGATCTGCGATAGAACCATATATAACAAGACTGCAGAGTGCCTCGGCAGCTGTTGCCGCACTTGATGTTCTGATATCTTTTGCGAAGACTGCTGCTTCGAACGGTTATGTAAAACCTGTAGTAAATGACGGCGATGTGATCGATATAAGGCGCGGAAGGCATCCTGCTGTAGAGCAGCTTCTGGGAGCAGGCATGTTTGTTTCAAATGATACATATATCGATATGGACAAACATAGCATGCTCATCATCACAGGCCCTAATATGTCCGGAAAATCAACATACATGAGGCAGACAGCAATCATAGTGCTGATGGCACAGATCGGTTGCTTTGTACCTGCAGAAAGTGCTGTGATAGGAGTTACTGACCGGATATTTACAAGAATAGGTGCTTCAGACAATCTGGCTTACGGACAGTCAACTTTCTATATAGAAATGAGCGAGCTGGCCGGCATTCTCAGAAACGCTACTTCAAGAAGCCTTATTATCCTTGATGAGATAGGCAGAGGAACCAGCACATTTGACGGCCTGTCGATCGCCTGGGCAACAGCTTCGTATCTTGCAGATCCTTCTCACCGGGTAAGAACGATGTTTGCTACGCATTATCATGAACTTACCGAGCTTGAGAACGAGAAAGAGGGTATACATAATCTTTCAGTTGCGGCAGCGGAGGACGGAAATGATGTAGTATTTCTGCACAACATCATTGAAGGTCCGGCCAGCAAAAGCTATGGAATACATGTTGCAAGGATCGCAGGCATCCCTGAGGTTATAAGGAGAGATGCAAGGCATAAGCTGAATGAGCTTGAGACTCTGTCTGCTGAAGTGCGCGGTGATACCGCCGCCAGATCCGAACAGATCTCATTCATGTCAGATGAACTTGCTGAAGAAGGAATAAGCGCAGATGCCGCAAAGTACAGACATCTTGCATCAAAAATAGGTGAAATAGACATAAATACGATGACTCCTGTTTCAGCTCTTGTCAAGCTGCAGGAGATAATCGAAGAATTCAGCGACAGATAATATGATCAGAGTACTGGACAGCTTTGTCGCAGATAAAATAGCAGCCGGTGAAGTAATAGAAAGACCGGTTTCTGCGGTAAAGGAACTTGTTGAAAACTCAATAGATGCCGGAGCGGGGTCAATCATAGTTGAGATTCGCGGCGGAGGTAAGTCGTATATCCGTGTTACAGATGACGGATGCGGCATCTCTTTTGATGAAGTCGAAACTGCTTTTCTCCGGCATGCAACAAGTAAGATCAGCGGTATAGCAGATCTCGATAACATTATTTCACTCGGTTTCAGGGGAGAGGCTCTTGCGAGCATATCTGCAGTTTCAAGACTGACAATGGTGACCCGCAGAGCAGAAGACATGTCCGGCGTAAAGCTTGTGCTGCACGGGGGCAGGGTCGTTTCCAAAGAAAGGACAGGCTGCAACACCGGAACGACAGTTATTGCAGAAGATTTGTTCTACAATACTCCGGCCAGACGCAAGTTTATGAAGACTGATGCGCGTGAAGCGTCATCGATAATAGAGCTGATACAGCAGTATGCAGTATGCTATGCAGGCATACGATTCATGATGATCAGCAACGGCATCACTTTGTTTACTACAAGCGGTGACGGCGATCCGTATAATGTAATCAGAATGCTGTATCCGTCCATAGCTAAAAACGGCCTGATTCCTGTCGAAAACGGGCATGTCAAAGGCTATGTATCGGATGCGGGAAGTACTATGAGCACAAGAAAGGGCCAGCTTTTCTTCGTTAACGGGAGGCTTGTTTCGAGTGCCGTTATAGAGAAAGGTCTTGATGAAGGTTATCTGGGAAGGATATTCAGCGGTTTTCCTGCAGCAGTCCTCTTTATCGAGGCAGAGCCGTGTGATATCGATGTCAATATTCATCCGGAAAAGCAGGAGATTAGATTTCTCAGGCAGGACGAAGTAAAGAAAGACATATCGGAAGCTGTCAGCAAAGCTGTAATGACAGACTCGGGTGTTCCTAAAGGTTTTGTAAACAGCATTGAAAAATCTTCTGAAAAACAGTTAAATGATTCTGTTCAGCAAAAGAATGAAACAGAGCAGACTTCAATAAGGGAATTTCTTAAAAGTCTCGACAGACATGACACTTATGAAATGCCTGAAGCTGCTGAAACTTCAGAGACAGCAGAAGAAACCGCTGTGTATGCTCCTGTTTCTTCACCTGTAAAAACTGAAGTAATACGTAAACCGGCGCTGTTCAATTTTGCGGATCTCGCTTTCAAGGGTTATGTATTCAACACTTATATAATTATGCAGGGCAAAGATGAGCTGTACATTTTTGACCAGCATGCAGCGCACGAACGCATCTTTTATGAGAAGTTCATGCGCGGGTACAACAACTCCGCACACTCACCACAGCCCGTTCTCACAGCCTTCACAATCAATGTGAGCAATGATGTATACTCAATGAGCGGAGAGTGGCTCGGCGATCTTATTCGCATGGGCTACGATATAGAAGATTTCGGAGACTGCACTTTTATAGTAAGAGGTATACCTCCGTATATGAGCGTAGGCGAAGCTGAAGGTTTTGCAAGAGGCTTTGCTGAAGCAGCGGGGGAGGCCGGTGGTTCCAACAAGGTAGTCATCGACAAGCTTATCACAAAATCGTGCAAGTCGGCCGTAAAAGCACATGATGTACTTTCAGAACATGAAATCAACGATTTGATGTCAGAACTTGCAGAGTGCGATAATCCGTACTCATGTCCTCACGGACGTCCTACATTTATAAGGATCAGCAGCTATGACATCGAAAGATCGTTCAGGCGTAAATAAAAAATATAGAAAAAATGAAAAAAACAGTATATATAATTTCGGGTCCGACTGCATCAGGCAAGAGCCTGATCGCATACTACCTCGCCAAACGTATCAATGGCGAAGTCGTAAACTGCGACTCGATACAGCTTTATAAATACATGGATATAGGAAGTGCCAAGCCTTCCGAAAAGGCGATGTCAGAGATAAAGCATCACCTTTATTCGATCGAGGATCCTTCGGTCAATATGACTGTCGCTGATTACAGGAAACTTGCGATCGCAGCCATCGACGATATTCTTGCACGCGGCAAAACTCCAATAGTATGCGGCGGTACAGGGCTTTATCTTAACGCCATTCTTTATGATATGGACTTCGGTTCGGCACCGGATGACCTTGAACGCAGGCAGGAGCTGGAAGAACTTGCATCGGAGAGGGGCGCACTGTACATGCACAGTTATCTTCAGGGTCTGGATCCGGATGCTGCTTCAAGGATCCATCCTAACAACACGCGCAAAATAATCCGGGCAATAGAAGCGTATGAACATGGAAAGGGTATAAAAGACCTTTCTGAGTGTGAGATCAATCCTGATTATGACTTCAGATTCTACGCTCTTACTATGGAGAGAGAATGGCTCTACGAAAGGATCAACCGCAGAGTATCCAGACTTATCTCTGAAGGCCTTGTTGACGAAGTCAGCGGTCTTCTCCGCAGAGGTTATACAGAAGATCTTCCTTCGATGAAAGCCATTGGTTACAAGGAAATCATCGGTTTTCTGGATGGTGAATATGATCTCTTTGATGCCAAGGATCTCATAATGAAAAATACTAGGCATTATGCCAAGAGGCAGTACACCTGGCTGAAAAGATATGACTTTGTCGAATGGATAGAAATCAGAAAGGGCGAGACAGTAGGGGAGATAGTCGACCGCATTCTGGGAGAAGATCACAAAGCCGAATATATAAATCAGTAACATGGCAAAGACCACATACGACAGCAAGGAATTCAGGTCGCATAACAAGAGCGACAAGCCTGATAATATCGTAAAAAAAGAGAACGATATCTACATGGAATGTGAAGCCATACAGCATGAGCTTCCGAATTTTTTGCGTCCGTATTTTGCATACCTGAAGGGTAACGTACTTCCAATGACAAGGCTGGCATATCTGCATGATATCAGGTTTTTCATGAACTATCTTATCAGGGAGACAGATCTCACCAAAGCAAGCATACCAAAAGAGATAAAGTCCGAAGAGCTCAACAATATAGTTGCAGCAGATATCAATCTTTACATTGACTACTGCCGCAAGTACATGGTGGATGACGGAGATACTGTAACGGTCTTCGAGAACAACAACAAATCTCTGGCCCGCAAAAAATCCTCAGTTTCAGTGCTCTTTAAGCAGCTGTACAGAGACGGTATAGTTGACAATAATATCACAGACGGCTTTGATCCGATCAGGGTCGCGAAACCGGGTGAACGTGAAATAAAGGCTCTGCAGGATGACGAGGTGATGATAATGCTCGATGCGGTTACAAACGGCACAGGCCTTACTGACCACGAGCGTACATATTGGGAAAAGACAAAGCTTCGCGACAAGGCTATACTTGTGATGTTCGTTACTTACGGACTCAGACTCAGCGAGCTCCAGCAGCTGAATATTTCTTCTTTCAATTTCTCAAGAGGTGAATTCAAGATCTACCGTAAAAGAGGAAAAGAGTCCATAATGCCGCTGAACCGTTCAGTAGAGATGGTTCTTAATGATTATATTTCCGGTGAGAGAAATACCGTCATACCCGAAAATTCGACCGCTGAGGATGCTCTCTTTTTATCGCTGCAGGGCAAGCGCATTACTGAGCGTGCTATCAGAGAACTTGTTAAGAAATACACATCCATAGCACTGAATACCAGTAGGCGTGCCGGATACAGCCCTCATAAGCTCAGGGCTACCGCCGCTACATCTCTGATCGGAAGGGGTAACTCGATATATGACGTTGCAGCACTCCTCGATCACGAGCAGGTAACGACCACTCAGCTTTATGCCCAGCATAAGATGAACGTAAAACGGGATCTTGTCAGTGACATGGAATGGGAACTTGAAAGAACAGACGAAGACTGATAATGGATAAATACAACGAATATATAAAAGAACAGTTCAATATAGATGAAAAGGTGCTCGCGCTGGTAGATGAAGCTGAAAACGCTCTTGCAGAACGCTTTGCCGGGATCGATGATATTACGGCAATATGCCAGATGAAAGTTCTCAAGGCATTTCAGGAGAATCATATCAACGCGACTCATTTTGACTGGAGCACCGGCTACGGCTATGATGATGCCGGCAGAGAGGCTGTTGAAAGGGTATATGCTTCTGTTTTCGGAACCGAAGCAGCACTTGTAAGGCCAAATATAGTAAACGGAACCCACGCGATAGCAACTGCTCTGCTCGGAATGCTGCGTCCGGGAGATGAGCTGATTGAAGTTACAGGCAAGCCATATGATACACTTCAGACTGTGATCGGCAGAGATGACGGCAGCACTAAGCAGAGGGGAGAAGGCAGCCTTCTGGGTCCTGGTGATTTCAAGGGGACGATAAAAGATTATGGTATAATTTACAAAGAAGTGGCTCTCGGCGACAATATGGACGTAGATCTTGACGCCATAAAAAAAGCTGTCACTCCGGAAACCAAAGTCGTTGCTATGCAGCGTTCCACCGGATATGACTGGAGGCCTGCAATATCTATAGATAGCCTGAAAGCTGTTACCGAACTGATCCATGGAATCGATCCGGGAATAATTGTCATGCTCGACAATTGTTACGGTGAATTCGTTGATGCAGTTGAGCCGACTGAGTTTGGTGTCGATGTCATGGCGGGCTCTCTTATCAAGAATCCGGGCGGCGGACTTGCGCTGTCGGGCGGATATATCGTCGGGAGAGCTGATCTTATAGAAAAGATCTCCTACCGCCTTACCTGTCCGGGTATTGGCGCAGAATGCGGACTTACTTTCGGGCAGAACCGCAATGTTATGCAGGGCCTTTTCATTGCTCCCGGAGTAGTAAATGCTGCTCTTAAAGGTGCCATTCTGGCAGGTACAGTATATGAAAAGCTTGGATTCGAAGTAGTACCTGCTCCGGATGCTGAAAGAAGTGATATTATTCAGGCAATCAAATTTCTTACGCCTGAACGCACAGTAGCATTCTGCCAGGCGGTACAGTCTGCTTCTCCTATAGATTCGTACGTTTTGCCTATGCCATGGGACATGCCGGGTTACGATGATCAGGTAGTTATGGCAGCCGGAGCGTTCGTTCAGGGCTCATCGATAGAGCTCAGCGCAGACGCGCCGCTCAGAGAACCTTATATTGCATACTTTCAGGGCGGTCTGTCATACTGGCACTCGAGGTTTGGCGTTATAAAGAGCCTTGACGCACTTTATAAAAAAGGTCTTATCACATTATGAGTGATTCCTCAGAAAAAAAGAAAAAGATCATTGCTATACTCAAGCTGATATTGCTCGTTATTATAATTGCGGGCATACCGGCTTTTCTTTATCTGAGATATGGAAGCGGCATATTCAGTAAAGATACGGCATACAATGTTGTCGAATATCTGCAGCAGAACCGCAGCATAGCATTTCTATTAATAATCGGTATACAGGTGATACAGGTCGTGGTCTGCGTACTCCCCGGACAGCCAATACAGTTTGCTGCAAGCTATATGTTCGGAGTGGGAAGGGGATATCTGCTTTCGGTGATCGGAGCTGTAATAGGTACAACCATATCCTTTTATCTTGCAAAGCTTCTCGGAAGTGAAGCGATGCACCTGTTCTTCGATGAAGAAAAAATAAAGGATTATCAGCGGCGCCTGAATTCAGGCAGGGGGCTGCTCATCACATTTTTTATTTATCTTATTCCCGGAGTGCCGAAAGATCTTGTATCATATGCAGCAGGGATCTCAGAGATGCGGTTCAGGCCGTTCCTTCTGGCTGCAACAATCGGAAGATCTCCCGCTATGCTCGGAAGTCTCCTTGTCGGGCATTTCTTCGTAAAAGAGAATTACATAGCGATAATCATTCTTATAGTGGTAATTGTGCTCATTATGCTTATTTGCTTTATAAAGCGTGATAAGCTCATGGTTTTTCTCGACATGATCGAGAATAAGGATGCAGAAACAGAGGTAAAATAAAATGGCTAAAGAAAAGATCCAGAAAACTAATGCCATGAGACTGCTCGACTCAGCAGGCATAAGTTATTCGATGGCAAGCTATGACTACGATGAGTCTGACCTGTCCGGAGTACACGCCGCACAGGAACTGGGCGTACCGGATGAGATCGTTTTCAAGACGCTTGTTACCCGGGGTGACGGAAATGCGATATTCGTATTCGTTATACCTGTGGCAGAATCTCTCGATCTCAAGAAGGCTGCAAAAGCATCAGGCAACAAGAGCATAGAAATGATACACGTAAAAGAGATCCTTGATATCACCGGATATATCCGCGGAGGATGCTCTCCTATAGGAATGAAAAAGTCCTATCCTACATTCATTGATGAAACAGCGATACTCAGTGAAAAGATCTATTTCTCCGCAGGAAAGAGGGGAGTGCAGATAATCCTGGACCCTGAAGTACTTGCAGAAGTCAGCAATGCTGAGTTCGCGGACCTTACAAAGTAACATTTAATAATTTCTGTATCCCTTTGATTTCAAGGCTTTCCGCATATTGCAGAAGGCCTTTTTCAATATAAAAAAATTTTCAGAACTTTTGTTCGCAAAAGTATTGACATAAAACGAACAAATGTTTATAATGCATACATACCGAACAAAAGTTCATAATTATTATATTGACAGATGAAAATGGTGGACGACATGAAAGATAACAGAAGACATCATTATAGAATAGTAAAACCGTTCAGGTTCTTCCTGTTCGTTGTTATAAGCATTATGATAACCGTATTTGCCGGATACACTGTGATTGGTGCCGGCAATGCCGAAGCTGCTGCTGTCAGGACATATGTCCAGGTCACTATAGATGAAGGCGACAGCCTCTGGAGTATTGTAGAGCGTTGCAATAAGGATGCCCGCATCGATGTTCAGAGCGCCATATACGATGTATATGAGATCAACGACATCGATGCTGCTGACATCCATCCGGGAGACAAGCTGTTTATCCCGGTATATTAAATAGCTAGCAGCATATGTCGCTCCGACGTATGTCTAGAAGTGTGTTTTATTGACAGATCCGAAGTATTGACGGCATTTGTATCCCGGCGGTCAGGCTTCGGATCTTCAATTGCATGAAATCTTTATATATAGAAAAAGCGTTGAAATCAGAGCGTTTTTACAAGGTACCGGACATCCAAAGCCTGTAAAAAAATCGCTTAAAACGCAAATTTCGGCCTCGCTTTTTCGGCCTTTTTTGTGATTTTTTACAGATGACAGAACGAGTGTTTTGATGATCTGTCGAATGCCTGAAAAGGATGATCAATGGACTTTTAGCAATAGATAGTGGATGTAACAGATGTGAATTTCATCTGTGAATAGATTCAATGATCATACTGAAAATAAACATGAGATATATACAATACAACTTATGGGAATGATCTATATAGAAGATATTATTAATAAAATATACGTTTATAATTGAACAGGAGAGTGAACTGAATTATTCCGAAAAGAAATAATAATAAGAATAATATTTAATTGATAAAAATATGAGAAGGGCTCGTATTGTTGAAATTTCAATTGATACAGCTTAATAAGATACATAGCAGCTCCAGGTATATAACTATTCCGAAAATTATGATTTTAGGAATAGTTGGAGAACATGAAAACGGGCTCTGTCAAGAGCCCTCTTCTTGTAATTACACTATTTCACCCTTTTACCAGGTTGTAGCTATATCTATCTGTCTTGGATTTCTTTTTGCAAATCCGCCTGTATCACATACTATGCCCATTCCAAGCGAAGTCTGTACCAGTGAACCTCTTGGTCTTAAACTGAGATTTGCCGCTACCATAACATAGTTGCCGAACATCTTTACACCATCATCACGTACCCAGTATTCGTAATCATATCCCATTCGCCTCATGATCCTGACTACGCCGCTCATGTTGAGATTGTAATACGTCTCTTTCCCTGAAGGTCCCTGGATCGTTCCCCTTCCCTTTGACAGAGATGGGCCTCTCCAGATATGTTCTTCAAAATATGAAATACAATTCTCTGCAAAACCGCGTACATCTTTTGAGAAGAAATCCGCAGTGTATGAAACGAATGTCGTTGTCAAAGACTTCAATGATGCGATCTTGAACAGTTCGGCCTTTATACCGTTTTCATGGATACCGTATATGCCCAGAACAAGATTGGCGTTTGCTTCGAGCATAATAACTATAAGAACGCAAAGTGCTATATTACGTCTATTAACTTTTCGTTTTGTTTTCTGTGTGCTCATTTATTCAATATTCTGTGGACTTTATCAAGCAAAGCTCCCACATAATACACTCCGACAAGCATGGCAACTGCTATCTGTACTGTCAGACTCATCACCGGTGTCGATGTATCAAGGTTCATTGCAAGCATACCTATCGCCCATCCGGTAAGCCACGACGGCATATGTATGATATTTCTAAATCTGTCGGATATTATAACAAGAATGAATCCGAATACGGCAAGCGTTAAAAACAGCGTCAGATCAGGATTTATTGGCGTATGAGCCATTATCTCAAAAGCAATAAGTGCCCATATGTCACCTGCAAGGTATCCGAGAGCTATTTTATGCGCATCTTTGAACTTGTTGCCATTAGCAGCGTAAATACCGGCGCATATTAGAGCTACAGGTCCTACCGAAATGCCAATATAAGGACTCAGTACAGCCCAT
>JBGUKU010000061.1:0-44015 GCA_045114615.1 Anaerovoracaceae bacterium | reverse complement strand
ATTCGAGCAGATCTTCAAGAACTCCCTGACAGGACTCCCAATCGGCGGCGGCAAGGGCGGCTCCGACTTCGATCCTAACGGAAAGAGCGATGCAGAAGTTATGAGATTCTGCCAGGCATTCATGACAGAGCTCTACAGACACATCGGAGCTAACACAGACGTTCCTGCTGGTGACCTCGGTGTTGGCGCAAGAGAGATCGGATATCTCTTCGGACAGTACAAGAGAATCGTTGACAAGTATGAAGGCGTTCTCACAGGTAAGGGAATCCCTTACGGCGGACTCCTCGGAAGAGCAGAAGCTACCGGATTCGGTATCGTATGGTATGCTGAGGAAATGCTGAAGGCTAACGGCGAAGACTTCAAGGGCAAGAATGTTGCTATCTCCGGCTTCGGTAACGTTGCTTGGGGTACAGCATGGAAGCTCTGGGAGCTCGGTGCTAAGTGCGTAACAATCTCCGGTCCAGACGGATACATCTATGATCCAGACGGAATCACAACTCAGGAGAAGGTTGACTACCTCCTCGAGCTCAGAGGATCCGGAAAGAACATCTGCGCTCCATACGCAGAGAAGTTCCCTAACGCTAAGTTCTTCGCTGGCAAGAAGCCTTGGGGCGTATTCCAGGATACAGGCTGCAAGATCGATATGTTCATCCCATGCGCTATGCAGAATGACGTTCACATGGAGCATGCTAAGCAGATCGTTGAGGGCGGCTGCAAGTTCTACTGCGAAGGCGCTAACATGCCTACAACAAACGATGCTCTGAAGTATCTCATGGACAACATGATCGCTGTTGGTCCTGCTAAGGCAGCTAACGCAGGCGGCGTTGCTTGCTCCTGCATCGAGATGGGCCAGAACGCAGGTCACACTGCATTCCAGCACCAGGCTGTTTATGATCAGCTCCACCAGATCATGAAGAACATCTACAGCGCTTGCGCTAAGGCTGGCGAAAAGTACTATGGCGACAAGAACGCTCTGGTTGCCGGTGCTAACATCGCTGGATTCGAAAGAGTTGCTGAAGCTATGATGGCTCAGGGCCTTGTATAATTGCAAGATGACTCTTTAAGGTGTAAAACCTCAAAAAACACAAAGAAGAGACCGCTTCGGCGGTCTCTTTTATTTACTGATTATATTATCTTATCTTCTCCACTTCGAGCGCAAAACCGCCTACGTTTCCCCTGATTACACATCTGTCATCTATGCTTCCGCCAAGATCTCTGTGTCCTGACAGGTATTCCTTCAGCGTCAGAAAAGCGTCCGGTGAAACCAGCCATATCTCCGACTCTTCTGTAACCAGTTCATCGGGTCTTATGCCGAATCCCGTCTCTGAATTTATCAGATAATATTCCTGTATTCCTACTTCAAGCATGCAGTCATCTTCCAGAGGCAGACCGTCAAACATCACGCAGAGTTCCTTGCTGTCGAAGTCAAAGTCTATCTTAAGACGTTTTGAAAAGTGGAAGAACGCATCCTGCCATTGCTCGAGCACTTCAGGCCTCAGCATATGCGCTATTCCGCGCTTAATCTGCTCCCCGCTCATCTTCAGGCAGTAAATCTTGCCATCATACGGGTATGCCTCTCTCAGGTCTTCGAGCGTAACATCCGGTCCCAGGCTGTAGCACCTCAGGCTTGATGATGCCATGCACATAAGGTCAAGCCCGAGAGCATCAGCAAACGCATCCACAAAGAGCTGACCGACTTCCGTAGTGTTGCCCCTTCCGTAGTTATTGAGCTGCCTTTTGAGTGTCGTAACCAGCTTATTGTACTTGCTGTTTATTTCATACTCGTAAGTGTTGATCATGGCGCTGACATACTTGTCTGTAGGACAGTGATCCTCATCTACGGGTATCATCTCCCAGCTGCATTCCTCTACAGTATCCGTTGTTTTGTTGTATACAAATTCGAGTTTTCCTATATGCGTGTTTTCGAATCCGCACTGCAGCACCAGTATGCCGTTTTCCACCACCGGCTCGTCAATATAAGTATGAGAGTGGCCTCCGATTATTATATCTACGTCGAACTCCCCCTCGAGGGATCTGGCAAGTTCCAAATCAGCCTCCCATCCGATATGAGTCAGCAATATGACCACATCAGCCTTACGGCCTTTCCCCGCAAGTTTACTATAAGTTCTTCTGATCTCATCCTTGGCATCTGCCACTGTTACGTATCTGCCGACCAGCCCTTCTGCCCGGGTCTGATCGATTATATCCTCAGTCAGTAAGCCAATGAAGAGTACAATGACTCCGTCGATCTCCGCCATATAGTATGGCTTGAAAAGATGCTTCCTGTTGGATTTGACAATAAAGTTGGCATTTATCACCGCAAAGTTCGCGTATCTTCCTGCAAACAACATGTGGGATATTCCATAGTCCAGCTCATGGTTTCCCAGCGACATGACATCTATGTCAATCAGGTTAAGTATGTCGATTGTAGAAAGGCCCTGATAATCGGTGTCTATAAGGGAACCCTGGAACACATCACCTGCTATACAGTACAGCGTATTGGGATTGTCTTTCTTTGTCTGCGCTACAAGGCCTGCAACCTGCGCCATGCTGCCTCTGAGCTTGCCGTCTTCGCCGGTCTCTCCGGTGAACTTTCCATGTATGTCATTTGAATGAAGTATGGTTATTCTTTTCAGATCATCATTCATCAGTTTCATCTTCCTCTGTTTTATCACATCATATCGATTGCTTCTCCGCTTGCGAAGAGGTAAAGATATGCCTCTCCTACTCTCATTCCCGTACCCTTTTCTATTGCTTCGCTGTAAAGCTCTGTCTGGACTTTGTATTCATCCTTTATTCGCTCAAGTTCTTCCTGATGCTGTCTGCCCGGCCTGATAAAGTTTGATTTGTAATCTATGATTATCATCCTGCCGTTTTCCTCAAAACAGCAGTCGATGACGCCCTGCACCAGCATTTCCCGTCCATCGCGTACAGTGCGCAGAGTGAACGGCTTTTCTCTCATAATAACACCTTTCCGGGCTGCTTCCGTTGCTCTTTTGCCAAGATCACTGCTGAAAAAAGCTGCAATGCGATCCAGATCGAGCTCCGCGTATACGTCCTCGTCTATGGCATTATGCCCCCTTAAAAATTCTGCGCGCTCATTGATATATTCCGTATTGACCTCTCCAGGCGGATCTGCAGCTTTCAAAAAGTCCAGGAATTCCATGATGCGGTGATAAGCTATTCCGATGTCTGCAGCAGATGCATGCTTATTCTGTTCCACTCCCGTACGGAGATGTGTGACCTCGTCATCCGATGTTATAACTGCCTCTTTTTTCTGCATGCGCTCCTTTTCGAGTTCTTCTTTCCGTATTGCGCTGACAGAATACTTTGCTTTCTCGGTTAGCAGATCTTCATCAGGATATCTATAGCTGAATCTTCTGTCGATTTCATTGTATATAACCTGCTCCTCTTCATTAAGAGGTCTGTCAAAATAAGCGTTTATTCTGCCATCAGCGCCTGGGTCATCTGCTTTCTTTGTAAGCATAAGAGACGATATATACAGTCTGTTGAAACCGCTTTTAAGAACATTCTGCATGGATTTCAGAAAGTTTGAGGGATGCAGCTGATAGCTGTTCAGTTCTTCCTCGCTTTTGCAGGTGCCTACCATGCAGAGCTTATTGCGGGCTCTTGTCATAGCTACATACAAAAGCCTCATTTCCTCTCTGTAAGAGTCGTTCCTTGATTTTGAATTGATGGCGCGCTGCAGAACCGTTGAGCGCCAGTATCTGCGTGCCGGATCTACGTACGGAAGTCCTACGCCTCCTTCCGGATCAAAACTGAATCCCTTACTGTTGGTATCGTATCTGAATCTGTGACCCAGGCCTCCTACTATGACAAACGGGTATTCCAGTCCCTTGCTCTTGTGTATAGTGGATATACGGACCACATCATCGTCTCTGCCCACCATTGAAGCCTGTCCATTTTTGATTTTTTTGCTCTTCAAAAGATCAAGGAAAGTGATGAACGAGCTGAGTGTAGCAATTGAGTCCTTGCTGAATCTGCCGGCTCTGTCCGCAAGTGTTCTGAGATTGGCCTGCCTTGAAGTACCTCCCGGCATGGCTCCTGCCATTTTGTAATAACCGGAGTCTACCAGCACTTTCCACACGAAATCTTCGAGAGGCAGGATCCGCGAGAGTCGGCGCCACTCCATAAGAGCTGTCCTGGCATCTGAAGCCTTTTTCTTCAGAGCCCCTTCCGGTCCTTCTTCAGTGAACCATTCGAATGCTTTCCAGTATGCTGAGCGTTCCTTCACCGCCTTATTATGCTCAATTCTTATGCTTGCCAGTTCATCAGGGCTGAATCCGAAAATTTCAGAATGCAGTACGGAAATTAGCTGCACATCCCTCTTCATGTTATCGATACAGGTCAGAAGAGCAAGTGCTACTTCTATCTCAATAGTATCGAAGAAGTCCTCCGTTTCTTCGACATGCGCCTCTATAGCGCGCGATCTCAGGGCACGGCTCATTATCTCGCCTCTGTATTTGACCGCCCTGAAAAGTATCGCTATATCCCTTGCTCCGGCCTTCCTTACAGTTCCGGTCATTGTATCATAGAATTCAGTACCTATGATCGACTGCACGAGCCCTGCAATGTATTCGGCTTCCGCCTCCTCCTTGCTGAGCTCCTCTATTTCTTCATCTGCCCCTCCATCTTCAGGGGCAAATGTATCATCTTCTTCCTCTCCGGAGTCATCAATGAGCACATGGACCTCCGGTATGAAGTCGTATTCACGAGGACATTCAATACCGGTATATAGCATAGAGCGCTCATCGTAGCCATCCATGACACTTTTGAATACATGGTTAATAAATGCTATGGTAGCGTTGTTCGTTCTGAAATTGCGTCCCAGATCAATGGCAATTCCCGATGGCTCTTCACCTGACGTATACCTTGCATACAGCCTTTCAAATATCTCAGGCTCTGCCTGTCTGAATTTATAAATACTCTGCTTTACATCACCTACCCTGAACACATTATCAGAACGGGCAACACGGCTGATCAGATTCTCCTGTATGTTATTAGTATCCTGATATTCATCAACGAATATAAATCTGAACCTCCTGCGTAGCGTATCTGCTGCATCATCATTTTTAAGGATGCGGACCGCTATATGCTCCATGTCAGCGAAATCTATGACCCTCTTCTCACGTTTTTTTGCGTCATATCTTCTTTCAAACTCTTCGAGCATGCGGAGGTAATAAACAGTATATTCATATGTTGCGTTCATCTCCGAGAGACGCGTCGCAATATCAGGTATAAAATACCTTTTTTTAAAGTCATCTATTTCCTTTTTAAGCGGTTTGCGAAGGGCATCAACTTCGCTCCTGATGCTTTCAAACGCTTCCTTCTGAGCCTTGGCTGCAGTCAGTCTGGTCGAAGGAAAAGCATCTATAACGGCGATTACTTCCATGCACGGAGCACCGCATCTAAGTAAATCATAAATAGTGCCGGCAGAATTCTCCTGAGCTGAAAGCTTGGATTCATACATTTCAGGGATTCCGGCTTCAGCGAACAGCTTCTTCAGTTCAGCAAAAGCATCATTAACTCTGCTGAATACCGTCTTTGCATCGTCAAACATCATTTTCTGAATGTCTGATCCCTCAAATGTGTCCGGTGTGACTTTTAGCTGCTCTGCCTTTTCATATGCCCAATCGAAGTAGTCGGGCATCGTTCTCAGGCGAGAGTAGGCATTGAGCATGTCATCCATAAAGGCATCATCGCTGCGTTCCTCGCTGTATAGTCTGAGAAAAGCCCTGAAACTTCCACCCTCTATAAGTTTATCGTTTTCAAATCCGTCCTCAAACAGTTCATTCAGAGCATCACGCCTGAGCAGTTCGCACTGCACTTCGTCTGCAACGCCAAAGGACGGTTCCATGTCTGTCATGTGGAAGAATTCCTTTATGACCCTGAGCGCGAAGCTGTCGATTGTTGATATGTAAGCCTTATAGAGCCTCGCAAGCTGATCTTTCATGCGAGCAACATCCTCCGGATGATCCGCCATCCTCTTTCTGATAGCAGCTGCAAGCCGCAGTTTCATTTCGGAAGCTGCAGCGTTTGTGAATGTCACTACAAGCATTTCATCCACGTTGGCCTTTCCCTCGAGGATGATCCTTATAATACGCTCAATAAGCACTGACGTCTTGCCCGAGCCCGCCGCCGCGGATACGAGCACCGATTTGTCAAGTGTTTCTATGGCCTTAAGTTGTTCTTCCGTAAATCTGTTTGCCATGTTCATATTTTATCTTTGATTTCAGACCATATCAATAAAAAGTGACACAGGAGAATGTTCCCCTGTGTCAACAATATCATTTTTAGTGGGTAATAAACCGGTCTTTATACCAGTACGTCGCCTTCCATTCCGGCAGGAACTTCCAGTCCCATCAGTGTCAGGATAGTCGGTGCTATATCAGCGAGCTTGCCTGAGCTCTTCTTGAACGGAACCGGTTCCTTGCAGATGTGGCAGAGCGGAACTTTTGATGTGGAATGCTTTGTTACCGGCTCGCCCTTCTCATCTAGCATTGTATCTGCATTGCCGTGATCTGCAGTAAGAAGGATCTGTCCATCCTTCTCAAATATTGCATCACGGATCTGGCCGATCAGACCGTCGAGCGTCTCAATCGCCTTGACAGCTGCGTCGAAATCTCCTGTGTGTCCTACCATGTCAGGATTTGCGAAGTTAAGGATGATGAGATCATACATATCCTTGTTGATCCTGTCGATAACAGCTTCAGCTACTTCAGGAGCGCTCATCTCTGGCTGCAGGTCATAGGTAGCGACCTTCGGTGAAGGGATCAGGATCCTGTCTTCATTGACATTAGGTTCCTCAACGCCACCGTTAAAGAAGAATGTTACATGCGCGTACTTCTCTGTCTCTGCTATACGGAGCTGCTTCAGTCCGAGGTCTGCGATAGTCTTGCCTAAAGTCGGATCGACATTCTGAGGCGGGAATGCTACCAGTACGTTCGGCATGGTCGCATCATACTCAGCCATGCAAACGTAAGTAAGATTCTTTGGAGCAGACTTTCTTTCGAATCCGTCAAAGTCAGGATCGACCAGAGCACGTGTGATTTCTCTCGCTCTGTCAGGCCTGAAGTTGATGAAAATCACTGAATCGCCGTCCTTGATAGGAGCAACGTTGATAACTGTAGGCTGTACGAACTCATCTACCTCATCCTTTGCATAGGAGTTGTCCATACACTCCTGTGCGCTTGATGCAGTGAGACCTTCACCGAGAGTGAGTGCGTCATAAGCTCTTACGAGACGTTCCCATCTCTTGTCTCTGTCCATCGCATAGAATCTGCCGGATATGACACCGATGCGGCCTGCCTCATTTTCTGCAAGATATTCTTCGAGAGGTCCAAGCCATGTCATAGCGCTCTTTGGAGGAACGTCTCTTCCGTCGAGGAAGCAGTGAACTGCTACATCCTTTACGCCGTTCTTCTTGGCCATGTTTATCGTGGCCATAAGGTGCTTCATGTGGCTGTGTACGCCGCCATCCGACACGAGTCCCATGATGTGCAGTGTGTGTCCTTCAGCTGCGTTCTTCATGGCAGCCATCAGAGCTTCATTTTCAAAGAATTCTCCGGAATCTATGGATCTCGAGATTTTGAGAAGATTCTGATAAATGACGCTTCCGGCACCTATGTTAAGATGCCCTACCTCGGAGTTGCCCATCTGACCTGCAGGAAGTCCTACAGGCTCACCGCTTGCATAAATCGTGATAAACGGATAGTTGTCGAAAAGTTCGTCAAGTACAGGCGTCTTAGCCCTGAGTATAGCATTACCGTAAAAATCTTCTCTGTAGCCGAATCCGTCAAGGATCATCAGCATGGTTGGTCTGTGTTTCATGACTTACTCCTCTTCTTTTCTTGTGTAAGTGATCATGTCAGCGGCGATCTCTTTTGCCGCCTGACTTACCGGCCTCTCGCTTTCTTCTTCGGTCAGAGCAGGCTTTCCGTCAACGATATCCCTTGCTCTCTTTGCAGTAAGGATGACGAGCGAATACCTGCTGTCTGTCTTGTCTCTGAGTTTGTTTATTGATGGATAAAGAAGCATTTGCGGTTTTCCCCTTTCTTGTATTACTTCTGTTTTGCCTCGTTTTCGTATTCTCTTATGATAGGTTTTACTGCCTCCGGCACCTTTGCTGCCTCGGCAGCCATTATGCATTTTGCCAGTGCGACGGCTTCCTCAAGATCATCATTAACTATGTAATAGTCATATTCTCCTATGAGCCTGATCTCGTTAAGAGCCTGTCCAAGCCTTTTTTCGATCTTCTCTGCGGTCTCTGTGCCTCTGCCTTCGAGACGTCTGCGGAGTTCTGCGAGACTTGGCGGAAGTATAAATATGAGCACTGCCTCAGGCATAGCCTTTTTTACCTGAAGACCGCCCTGCACATCAATGTCCAGAATCACATTGCGGCCTCTCTCAAGACGGTTAAGCACCATGTCCTTCGGCGTTCCGTACAGATTGTCAAAAACGGTCGCATGCTCGAGGAAATTACCTGCCTCTATGTGCTCAAGAAAGACCTCTCTGGAGACAAAATAATAATCCTTGCCGTCGACTTCACCCTCGCGCGGATCGCGTGTGGTCATAGATACCGAAAACTCGTTGCCGATCTCCTTCAGGAGTTCGCCACACACAGTACCCTTGCCCGTTCCTGACGGACCAGATATGACATATAATCTGCCTTTTTTACGGCTCATATACACCTCCCAGCTAACTTATAATTTTAGCATACTCTCCTCTGATTTAGCAATTATCAGATTGGCTGCAATGTCTCCCTCTACGTTGATAGTGGTGAAAGCCATGTCGAGCAGCCTGTAGAATGCAGCTATAGGTCCGATAAGGTCTATCGGCAGATTGAATATAGTAAGGAATGATGTCATCAGTACTATCCCGCCTCCCGGTATTCCCGGAGCCGCCATGTTGATCAGTGTTGCAACTATGGCCATTGCTGCGAACTGCGCGAGCGGTATATTGAGATCATAAAAATCCGAGACAAAAATCGCAAGACAGCAGAATGAGCACGCACCACCACACATGTTTATAGTGCACCCGAGCGGCAGCGTAAAATCACTTATTTCAGCAGGAACGCCAAGGTCCTCAGTGCTCACCCTGATGGTGGTTGGAAGTGTCGCCGCAGAGCTGGTAGTAGAAAGCGTCATGAGTGAGATCTCACCGCAGGCCAGCAGAAACCTCTTCGCATCTATCTTTGTGTAGAGCAGCACCGGTACGAGGAATACTATTATATACACTGCAATACAGGCAAGCCAGCAACACAGTATGTATCTGCCTATCGCCATGAACAATCCGGTTCCGTATTGCGCAATCGAAAATGCCATCAGTGACATTACGCCAACCGGCGATGTTTCCATTATCATTGAAAGCAGACGGAAAACCGCTTCAGACAAACTGTTTATGAAGTCTGCGACAGGGCGTCCTTTCTCTCCTATAGAGACAATCGCTGCGGAAAGCAGTATCGCAAACAGCATTGTCGGGAGTATGTTATTTGCCGACAGAGCTTCGAATATGTTGTCCGGGAATATGCCAAGCAGCACCTCGGAAATTTTTATAGGGCCTCCTACTTCGCCGTCATATACCGGCTGATTCTCGAACACCACGCCTATGCCCGGCCTTATTATCATCGCCACTCCGAACGCAACAGCAAACGAAGCCAGGAACATCACTACATACAGCAGTACGGTTTTGACCGCTACTCTTTTGAGCGATCCCAGATTAGCGGAGTTGATGATACCCGTCATTACCGCACAGATCAGCACCGGTATGACCATCATCTTGATGATGTTAAGATACACATCTCCTATAACCTTTGCGTCAATCGAAAACTGCGGAGCCAAGGTTCCCAGCAGGATCCCGGCCCCGAAGCCAATAGCTATCCTAATGAACAGATTCTCTTTTTTGAAAACAGTTTTCACTCTATGTTCTGTACCTGCTCTCTTACCTTCTCGATCTCTGCCTTGAGATCAAGCATATTGGAAGTGATCTCCCTGTCATTTGATTTGGAACCGATCGTGTTTGCCTCACGGTTCATCTCCTGTATGAGGAAATCTATCTTCTTGCCTACGGCCTCTTTGCCGTCGGACTTAAGGAATTTTCTGAGCTGACTGATATGGCTGCCGAGCCTTACGAGTTCTTCTGTTATGTTGGCCTTATCTGCGAAGATCGCAGCTTCAAGAGCTATTCTCTCTTCAGGTACCTCATAAACGCCCCCGAGTATCTCTTCAACTCTCGCCTTGAACTTTGCAGCATATTCTTTTTCGATTTCCGGAGCCCTTTTATCTATACGGTCTCTGATTTCCTGTATCGTGTCAGCCCTTGCGGAAAGATCTGCCGCGAGTTTCTCTCCTTCGGCCTCTCTCATACTGCAGAAATCATCGAGCGCCCTTGAAGTTGCTCCAAGAAGCCTTTTTACCATGGCTTCTTCATCCTCAGCAGCAGGTGTCGTTACTATCACATCAGGCATTTTTGAGAGAAGGCTGAGTGAAACGCGTGAGTCTTCTCCGAAATCGAAGCTGTCTTTGAGTTCTGAAAGCACATTGTAATAGCGCGCCGCAAGCTCTTTGTCGAGCCTGACATCGCTGTCGCTCTTGCCTATGTTGTCGACACTGACGCTCACTTCAACTTTACCGCGGTGAAGCCTTTCCTTGATTGCCGACTTTATTGTTTCCTCAGCGAATGAATACCGCCTCGGCATTTTTACATAAATATCAAGGTACCTGTGGTTTACTGATCTTATCTCTACTGTTACTTTACTGATCTCGTCAGAGTATTCGCCTCTGCCGAATCCCGTCATGCTTCTTATCATGTTGTACAAACTCCGTTTATTATTTCTTGACCTCATCAAAAGCTGTTTCAGCAGTATCTTCGATCACTTCCGCCTCTGCATCTACTGCCTCTTCGGCCGCATTTTCGATCACTTCCGCTTCTACGTCAACAGCCTCTTCACGTGTCAGTTCATCTTCAGCCTCAGCTTCTGCTTCCTCTCTGAGGCGCTGCTCTTCGGCTTCGCGTCTGGCGTCAGCCTCGGCAAATTTAGCCCTTGTATTCAGTACTTTTAACACAACGTAAGCAATTGCGAGTACTACCAATAATTTAAACATATATACCCTCCTTAAATACTAATCAGGTTTTATTTTCAATACTTCATATTCTGAGGACGAAGCACGAGTATGTCTGCGTCAAGATCATACTCTGCTGTATTGATGAACCACACCTGTCCGAGGCTGATACCATGTCCCCTGCCCGCTGCATCCTTGAGGAAATTCTCGATGCTGTCGATATTAGGTAATCCGAACTTTGCGGACTCCGATCTGTAATGCATAGGAAGCACCAGCTTTGGCGTCGTTCTCTCGATGAGGTCGAGCGCCTCATGGCGGTCGTATGTATAAACACCGCCTACCGGTACGAGAGCTATGTCAGCATCTTTGAGAAGTTCAAGGTTCTCTTCTGTCAGAAGATCGTCGAGCACTTCACCGATATCGCCATAATGTATGAGTTTCTCTCCTGTTACCTTGTGATTTATCACATATATCCTGTTAGGGCCTCTGAGAGCGCCCTTCTTTGGATCGTGAAACGTATCTATCCACCTTACCTCAAACGGGCTTTCATCCTTAGGCTCGAGCATGATTGCATCCCTGTAATTGTGATCAAAATGATCGTGCGAGCACAGTACTTCGCTCGCTGCGTCTCTTATGTCCCTGAAGCCTTTGACCGAGCCCGGCTCATACGGATCGAAAACTATCGAATAGCCTGTCTCTTCGTCAAGTATCTTGAAGCACGCATGTCCTGCATATTTAATGATCATATCAGTCCCCTCTTTATTTTATCAGCGATATTGCAGATTCAATCGTGTCTATCTCGCATATCCCGCTTCCCTTTTCATATTCTCCGTCCAGTGTCCAGTGAATATCCTCGTCCAACTCAAATGTCACCCTTTGTGCTGAGTATTTTTCGATCTGATGTGACTTGAATGTCCCGTTGAGAATGCTTGCAGTCGTGTCACTAAGTTCGATAAGGTCCTTAGGCATTTTGATCAGGAGAACTTCCATCAGGCCGTCATTCATATCAACATCGAGTTTCTGAAGATTGACTATGCCGCCTATGGATTTGGAATTGCATACGCCTCCGAGAACATAATCCCCTTCATGGATCTCTTCCTCCGGCGTTCCCTTCTCGAGTGTTATTTTTGCATGTATTGATTTTATGTGCGCAAGCTCCTTTACACCTGCCATCACATATGCTGAGTGTCCAAGGATATTCTTGATATTCTGCGGCACTGAGTATGTGGTCGATGTAAATGCGCCGAAGCTTGCAACGTAGCTGAAATAACGGCCGTTGAAGCAGCCTATGTCTATATTCTGCGGCGTTCCGTTGATTATCCTGTCAACGCAGGCAGGTATCGACTTGGGAAGGCCGATGGAATTGGCGAAGTCATTTGTAGAGCCTGCCGGAATATATCCGATAGGTGTCTTATGCCCTCCGCTGAGAAGTCCATCTATGGCTCCGTTTAAAGTACCGTCTCCGCCAGATACCACTACTATATCGGCTTCTCCGCCGTATTCAGCCACAAAATCTTTCGCGTCTCCACTGCCTGTGGTCATCAGTACCTGAGTCAGATAACCCGCTCCTGAAAAACGCTCAATTATCTCAGCCATATACTTCGGAGCCTGCATGAGTCCCGATTTCGGATTCATAATAAACAGCAGATTCTTTCTGTTATGCATTATCCTGTTTCCTCCGGATTTATAAATTAATCTTCGTCGTCATCGCCCGACTCAAGTTCCGCCCTGCGCGTTTCGATTTCCTCTTCGATCATTTCCATGACCTGCATAGTCTCAACCAGCTCAGCGATCTCCCTTTCACGTTTCTCGTCATAGCCCGGATCGAACTTCCTCGACATTCTCACTGCAAGGCTGTCAAGCGATCTGTCTATCATGTCGTAATCACCTATGATGAGCTTGTTCCACATCTCGTCACCGTTGGCTCCGTACTGCTTAATCAGGTATTCCTTGATCTTTGCAGGAGTGAGCCTGCCCCGTCTCATGTGTATGTCCCATGATTTGTTGAACATCATGCCTATGCAGAGCACCCAGCTTATGAGATAGAACCACAGCATCATGGCTACGATGTTGGAGAACGCACCGTAAAGAACGTTGTAGTTTGTAGCCTTTGAAATGTACAGCGAGTATAACCATGTGACTATCAATATGCCGATGGTTGCAAACACGGCCCCAGGAAGAACCGCTCTGACCGGGACACGTATGCGAGGGAGCAGATAGTAATTTGCAAGAATGACAATGAAAAACATTCCTGCGAGAATAGGCGTTCTGAGATCCGAAATAAGTCCCTCAATATATGTGTTCTGCAGGACTCTTCTGGCAATCAGATCGCCGTACACATAACCTACTACGGTTATGGCAACTGCTACTATTGAAAGAGCAGCGATCGGAATAGCCTTGAGTCTCTCCGTAAAGAAACTGAACCTGTACCTGCCGTAGCTGAGCGTGTATGTCGTCAGCCTCGACAGCGAATATGCGAGAGAAGAACTCGCCCAGAGGGCGAGGAGTACCATGAAGAAACTGCTTAATGCTGTAGATGATGCAGAGAACAGGCTCTGAAGGAAACTTCCCATCTCAGTCGAAAGATGGGCCTCAAGCCAGTCTCTGATGAAGTCCATCGACACATCAAATATACCCAGCACCTGAGTCAGTACGATAAGCATCGGAACTGACGCCATAAAGAAGAAATACGCGATCTGCGCAGCAAATCCCGCATAATATTGGTCGTCAAACTGCCTCCACAAATGGAAGCCTATCTTCAGAGCCCTTTTCCATGTAAGATGGAGTTTCTTCTGTTCCGGATTATCAGATGTGCTGTCCCAGAATTCATTCATACTTTCAGTTTAGCCGTATCAGCCCAGCAGTCTCTCAAGCTCTTCAAGAGCTTTTGCCCTGTGGCTTATGGTGTTCTTGAAATCTGTTCCGAGTTCTGCAAAAGATTTGCTGTACCCTTCCGGTATGAATACCGGGTCGTATCCGAAGCCGCCTTCACCTTTTTTTGAAGTTGCAATATGACCCCTGCACTCTCCTTTTGCGACAAGCACATATCTGCCGTCCTGAGGTTCAGCAGCTTCAGGAACATCTTTTTCGTTCGGGTATATCAGTGTGATCACCGTTACGAATTTAGCCGTTCTTTCACTTTCAGGCACACCGTCAAGAGCTGCCAGAAGCTTAGTGTTGTTATCATCATATGTGCAACCCTCGCCGGCATATCTTGCGCTGTAGACCCCCGGTGCTCCGTCTATGGCATCTACCATCAGTCCTGAATCATCAGCTATAACCGGGCTGTCAAGGTATTCCGCAAGCGAAGGATCAGCAGCTATCATATCCATTATGACGCTGGCCTTCAGATGTGAGTTTTCTTCAAAAGTGGTGCCCGTTTCCTCTATGTCGTCGGTAGGGATCCCCGCGTCATCGCGTGTGATGACATTTAGGCCGTACTTCTCAAGTATGGCCCTGATTTCTTTGATCTTATTCTTATTTTGTGATGCTAGTATTGCTGTTCTCATAGATATGTAATTGTATCATTTTTCCCGCGCGGCCGCCATCATAAGAGCGCATTCAATGCGCTTTCTGTGCAGTTTGCAGCCAAAGCGATAGACTTTGTTGATATCTCCGTTTGAGTGATAATTGTTTGCAGCACAGCCTCCTGCACAGTAAAGCCTTGCCCAGCATTCTTTGCAGTCGTCACGTGTGTATATGTTGTTGCCGTTTCTGAAGATGTCTACAGTCTTCGGGTGAGTTATGCCTTCATAGATGTTGCCTACTATCATATTGTCATCTCCGACAAACTGATGACATGGATATAGATCTCCGGTCGGTGTTACTGCAAGATATTCCGTCGCGACTCCGCAGCCTGCTACTCTCTTATAGATGCATGGTCCGCCGGTCAGATCGACAGTATAGTGATAAAAGCTGAAGCCTTCGCCGCGTTTCTCACGCTCGAGCATCTCAAGCGCAAGCTTCTCATATTCTTCATAAAGCTGAGGCAGATCATCCTCATGCAAAGCGTATGGAACATCAGGATCAGACACAACCGGCTCGATCGATGTTTCCCTGAATCCGAGGTCCGCCATTGCCAGAACGTCAGCTGCGAAATCTTTATTGTAAGCGGTATATGTGCCGCGCATATAGTACTCGGAGGATCTTTCAGCGTTTTTCAGACGCGAGTCGACAAGCGCCTTGAAATTATCCATTATCATATCGTATGTGCCGCCTCCGGTCTTGCTGTGCCGCATACGGTCGTGAGTCTCACGTCTTCCGTCCATGCTGAGCACAACATTGCCCATCTCGCGGTTCGTGAACTCTATCACATCATCATCGATCAGTACCCCGTTTGTCGTCAGAGTGAAATTGAACACCTTGTTGTGCTTTTTCTCGAGTTCCCTTCCGTATGCAACTATTTCTTTACATACATCCCAGTTTATCAGCGGCTCACCTCCGAAAAAGTCAACTTCAAGATGCCTGCGGGTGCCGGAATGATCCACGAGATAGTCCAGAGCGCGTTTTCCGACTTCGGCACTCATGATACCGCTCTTTCCGCTGTAATCGCCCTTCCCTGCGAAGCAGTATTCGCAGTTCATGTTGCACCCATGAGCAACATGGAGGCAAATGGCCTTGAGAACTGATTGCTTGATTTTGATCTCGTCAGCAGCCTGCTCGAAAGGGTCTTCCGACCACAGCAGTCCTTTATCGTATAATTCCGCTATATCTCCAAGCGTTTCGTCTGCATCTTCCAGTGTAATACAGTGCTTACGGGCAACCTCCGATGCAATAGTCCCGATAATTATTTTGTCATCGAAAACTTTTCCGGCATCACAGCCGGCCTCGCAAACCGCAGTATCCAGTTTTTCTATCGCATCATAGGCGACTTCATCGACTGAGTGTACTGCGCCGCTTGCCGCATCGATAACCATATTGAAACCGTTTAGTTTGTATTTATGTATCATTGATTTTCCCTAAGTGAAACAAAAGAAAAAAGCGGCGCTGCATTCAGCAGCGCCGCCGTAAGCATCTTACTTTTCCTTGCGCTGCTCGCAGTGCTGATTTGCAACGCTGCAGGAAGTCTTGCTTGCAGACTGGCACGAAGTCTGGCACTCACCGCATCCGCCTGTGACTTTGGACTCAGCCATATCTCTTGTTGTAATTGTCTTGATTCTCTTCATTTTTAAATCCCTCCATCAGAATTTATCCTTATGTAGGATACCATTACACCGCAAATCTGTCAATCTGCTTCGGATGGTTGAGCATCATGCTAGTCGTTTATTTCAGCTGAGAACATGGTACCCGGATCCTTGAAAGACCCGCCGGCTGACTTTTTGTCCTCCTCAACCAGATAGTCCACGAAACTTGAGGCATCAAAGACCTTAGTTTCTACAGGGGCTTTCTCAGCCTTTGAAATCGCTTCTTTCGCTGCTGCAGCATCCGCGATTTCTTTCTCAAGAGCATCAAATTCTGCCTTTGCCTCGGCAACAAAAGTAGGGACTTCAGGTGCTTCGAAATTCGCCGGGATAGCTGTTCTAGGAACCTCAAGTGTAGCCCGTCTCTCGAAAGGCGTCTTCTTTTCGCCGCTATCCGGCGCAGGCTCATGATGTTCAGGAGCAGCTGTGATCCTGAAATTGAACACAGCTTCTTTTCTCATGTCCCGGTTGACTATCCTGATTCTGTCAGCCTTTCCATCAGTGCTGTCAGCCTTGACAAGAATGTCTTTTGCCTCTCCTGCTGCTATGTCAAGAGTTACATCCTGCCCCGGGATAGGCGGAAGATCCCAGTTTCTGGTATCAGGATTGTATGCTGTGTGGAAGAATCTGATTTTTCCCACCGTAACGTCTATATGATATATGCAGTCCTGATTGACGCTTGGAAGCAGGCATTCACTCTGCTTATCGCCCAGCTGTCCTCTGAGGTTGACAGTCCCCCTCGCCGTTCTATACACAAGGCCTCTGTACACATGGCGCGAATGAGCCTGTTCGCTTACGATGATAACTTCGCAAGGAGCGTTGTTGATTACATACTCGGTAGTAGCACCGATGGAGTTGATCATATCCTCTTTGGAGGACTTAGTCATGATTATGAGGTCAGCCCCCGTTTCGCGTACCGCTCTGACGATCCTGACACCTGCTTTACCGACAGCTGACAGCTTTGCCACCTTATAACCGTCAAAAGATTCAGCAATGAGATCGAGTTTCTCATCGAGTGCCTTGAGAGCAGCACTTTCCATTTCGCTCCTGACTGAATAATCGAGTCTCTCATCTATCATCATAAGAATGATATCAGCTTCCTCAGGGGTGTAATGATCTTTAACGTATGTCAGTGCTTTCAGGCTGCGCTGTGTTTCTTCAATTGGGATAAGTATCTTTTTCATAAGTTTATCCTCTTCTAAATCCCCAATATATTAACTGTTTAATTGTAGCACGCGAATATTGATATTATCAATTTTATTAACTCTATTTAAGGAACTTGCTGTTGATCGTCAGAATGAAGATTTCAGCAATTGCATACAGCACCAGATAGTCGTCATCATATGAAATTATGATGTCATTTCTGCACCTTCCATACTGATCAAAAAGAAGATTCGGTGAGCCTCCTATGACCGCTTTCAGTTTCCCCTCGTGCTCTATCATATAGTTGCAGGATATCTTTGCCTTCATGCATGACGGGAAGAGGATCATCGTAAATACTCCTGCATCAGTGTCGGCCTCAAAGCCCTCACCACGCGAATCCCTGAATCTCCTGATCTCTCCGAAATGCTCTCCGTCAGAAAACAGTTCAAAGCCTGCAGATTCAGCAGGATAGCCTTTTTTGTCGAAAGCGTGAGGCACCACGGATGCCATCTCGCTGCCATCTACATCATACACTTTTGCTGTGAACGGACGCAGCGAAGTCTCAACTCTGAGCACATCATTGCCATCTGAATCCCTGAAGTATCCTTCGACTGAATTGTGGTAGTAGAACTTGTAAAAATCCAGGCTTTCCGGCACTTTCGCGTCTCTTTCCCCATTGAGCTTCTCTATTAGTTCTGCCAGATGTCTTACCAGCATCACAGACGCGAGTTTAAACCCTGCAAACACCGCATATCTTTCAGGGGTTACTTCTGCTTCCTGCGGATTAACAAGATTCCCGAATCTGTATTCGTCCTCATCTTTTCTGATTATGTTCTCAAGTCTGGTAACGTGTTTGACGTCTATGCAGTTTTTGCTGCGCGAAATCACCACGCAGTCTTTAAAGCTGCACGGTCCGAATACGATGCTGTCACCCGGGAAGCCCTTATGTTCAGCTATCCATGGCTTGCCGAGAGGCGTGTCAAGATCCTTGATTTTTTCATAGATCCCGGCAATGCTCATATCAGTCTTTACGATCTTCTCATAAATGCTGCGGTCATTGCGGGTTCCTCCACCGCGGTTCCAGAATATACCGAACGCAATCAGCAGAGTGATGCCGCCCATTATGAATCTTCCTACAGACATCATGAGCAGGCCCATTATGACTGCAAGAACGCCAACAGCAGTTATAGCTTTATCTTCCTTCATTCGAGATAAAATCTCCTTTATAACCTTATTTTTATGCCAGCAGAGCGTCGATTGCTTCTCTTACTGCCTTGCGGTTCTCCTCTGCCTTCTCAGCTGTTGCTCCCTGTGCCATGACATAAGTCTTGATCTTAGGCTCTGTACCCGAAGGTCTTACAGCAACCGCGCATCCATCCTCAAGTTTATAGAAGAGCACGTTGCTCTTTGTGAATCCCGGAACATCTCCGAGATAGTCAGTTACGCTTTCTACCTTAAGGCCGATCTCTTCAGGAGCATTCTCTCTTATGCGTGCCATGACAGCTTCTCTTCTCTCAGCTGAATCAAAACCTGCAAACACTGTGGATTCGGTGTTCTCTACAAAGTATCCGTACTTCTCATAGAGAGCCATGAGTCCGTCATATACCGACATTCCCTGTGCCTTGTAGTAGCAGGCCATCTCAGCCATCATCATTGCTGCGTATACAGCATCTTTGTCTCTTGCATAAGAGCCGCCGAGGAATCCGATGCTCTCCTCGAATCCGAAGAGGAAGTGCTCATCGCCGTTCTCGTCAAGATCTTTGATCTTCTCGCCGATGAACTTGAATCCTGTCAGCACATCGTACATCTTTACGCCGTTATCTGCAGCGATCTTGTCAGCCATTACCGTCGAAACGATGGACTTGCAGACGAAAGGTTTTTCAGGCATCTTGCCAAGTTCTTTTCTGACTGTGAAGATATAGTCGAGCATGAGGCATGCTTCCTGATTACCCGAAAGGATTTTGTATCCGTCCTTGGCTTTTACAACTGCGCCGCATCTGTCGCTGTCAGGGTCCACACCGATGACGAGCTCCGCGTCGTTCTTCTTTGCATACTCGATTGCAAGTGCGAAGCCCTCTGTATTCTCAGGGTTAGGCGACTTTACAGTTGGGAAGTTGCCGTCCGGTACCATCTGTTCTTCGACCGGAATGATTGCTCCGTAGCCCTGCCTTCTGAGGATCTCAGGAACCAGTTTGTATCCTGCACCGTGGAAAGGTGTAAAGACGATTTTCATTTCTTTAGCGACCTGGTCGATGTACTTGCGTGTGATAGAAGTCTCCATGACCTTGCCGATGTAGATCTCATCCATCTCGTCTCCAAGGATCTCGACCAGTCCTTCAGCTACGGCTTTGTCATAGTCCATAGTCTTTACATCCTTGAAGATGTCGACCTTTGCGATTTCGGCTGATACTATGTCAGCATGCTCAGGTCCGAGCTGCGCTCCGTCTGCCCAGTATGCCTTGTATCCGTTATACTCTTTAGGATTGTGGCTCGCAGTGATATTGATGCCTGCGATCGATCCTGTCTCTCTTACAGCAAATGAAAGTTCAGGTGTAGGACGCATGTCGTCGAAGATGTAGACCTTAATACCATTAGCGGCAAGCACAGCTGCAGCCTCTTCAGCGAACAGTCTCGAATTGTTTCTCGAGTCATGTGCGATAGCTACGCCGTTTCCCTCAGGGGAATTTCCGCCGATCTGTCCGCCGTTTGCGATTATGAGATTTGCCAGGCCCTGTGTCGCATACCTTACGGTATATACGTTCATCATTCCGATGCCGGCTCCCATAATACCTCTCAGGCCGGCAGTACCGAAAGTGAGCATGGCTTTGAATCTGCCTTCTATTTCCAGATCATTACCTTCGATTGCTCTCAGTTCTTCTTTAGTCTTTTCATCAACCACGTCTGATGTAAGCCAATACTCGTACTCTTCTCTGTAAGTTCTCATTTCTGTCCGCCTTTCTTTTTCTAACCTACTTCTTCAAACTGCGAGTTATATAATTCTGCGTAGGCTCCGCCCTTTGCGAGCAGCTCCTCATGTGTGCCCTGTTCCACGATATCGCCATGATCCATTACAAGAATAAGATCGGCATTTCGGATGGTCGAGAGCCTGTGTGCGATGATGAAGCTCGTCCTGTCTTCAGTCAGAGCGTCCATCGCCTTTTGAATTTCTTCCTCTGTTCGTGTATCTACTGACGAAGTCGCTTCGTCGAGTATCAATAGTCTTTTGTCCGCCAGAACGGCACGCGCGATCGTAAGCAGCTGCCTCTGTCCCTCTGAAATATTGGTCGCGTCTTCGTTGAGCATCATCCTGTATCCGCCAGGCAGCGCCTTTATGAAGTGATGAGCCTTGGCTGTTTTTGCAGCCCTGATGATTTCTTCGTTTGTGGCGCCTTCCCTGCCGTAGGCGATATTCTCTTTAATTGTACCACTGAACAGCCACGTATCCTGGAGCACCATTGCGAAGTTGTCACGCAGCTCCTTTCTTGTAAATTCCCTGATGTCGCGGCCGTCAATAAGTATTGCTCCGCTGTCTACATCATAGAACCTCATAAGTAATTTTACCATAGTTGTCTTGCCGGCGCCCGTAGGACCTACGATTGCGATCTTCTGGCCCGGCTCGACTTTTGCACTGAAGTCCTTTATTACCGGATGATCCTTCTTATATCCGAACCTTACATGTCTGAATTCAACAGCGCCTTTTATTTCACCCATCTCCTCAGCTGCTCCCGGAGCGTCTATCTCTTCTTCCTCATTCAGGAACTCGAAGACTCTCTCCGCAGCGGCTGCCATGGACTGCACCTGATTCATTATCTGAGCGATATCCTGTATAGGCTGCCCTATGTTTTTTACGTACTGCACAAATGCCTGTATATCTCCGACCCCTATCGCGCCTTTTACACAGAAGATGCCTCCTGCGACTACGACCGCAGCATATCCGAGATTGCTCACTATCCTCATAAGAGGCCGCATCAGCCCGGAAAGGAACTGTGACTTCCACGCGGATTCATACAGCTTCTCATTCGACTCGTCAAACTCACGCCTGACTGCTTCTTCCCTGTTGAAAGCCTTGACTACAAGGTGACCCGAGAAGGTCTCTTCGACCTGTCCGTCTATAATACCCAGATATTTCTGCTGAGCAGCAAAATACTTCTGCGATATCTTTATGAGCAACCCCATTACAAGGGCTGAAAGAGGTATTACCATAAGAGCGATCAGCGTCATGGTGACATTGATGGTAAGCATCACGACAATGATTCCCACCATACTTATTATAGCCCATATGAAGTTAGAAATGCTCTGACTTAATGACTGTCCGAGAGTATCCACGTCGTTGGTGATCCTTGAGAGTATTTCACCGGTCTGTACCCGCTCGAAATACCCGATCGGCATGCGGTTGATCTTCTCGGAGATATCGCGCCTCATCCTGTAAACGATCTTCTGCGTAATGTTTGTCATGATGAGGGCCTGTATGTACTGTGCGATCGCGCCTATGAAATAGAGGGCCATTGTCATCAGCAGGACACGCGCTACCGCATCGAAATCGATACCGCCCGTGCCGTGGATCTTATTCATAACACCCTCTGCCAGCAGTGTTGTTGCGCGGCCCATTACTTTCGGCCCGACAGTCTCAAAGACGGTAGCAATAGCTGACACTACAATAACTACGGCCACGGCAAACTTGTACCCGCCCATATATCTGAGCGTGTCCGATACTGCCTTACGGAAGTCTTTTGGCTTTTCTCCCGGAGCAAGTATGCTGCTCGGGCCGCCGCCTCTCCTTCTCTGGCGCTTTCCGTCGCCCTGCCCGGTCTGAGGTTCTTCAGCTTCCTGTCCGGTTTGAGCTTCGTATTCTGTTTTAGGCTTTCTTTCTTCGCTCATTTATTATGCGAGCGCCGCCTCCGACAGCTGGGATATAGCAGTGTCCCTGTATATACTGCAAGTCTCCATAAGTTCTTTATGAGTGCCCTTGCCTACAATTCTTCCTTCATCCAGCACTATTATCTGTTCGGCATGCAGAATGGTCCCCACTCTCTGTGCCACTATGATACGCGTACTGTCAGTAATGTGCTCGGCCAGCGCCTTTCTAAGCGTTACGTCTGTCTTCATATCAAGGGCTGAGAACGAATCATCGAACAGCATTATCGCCGGCTTTTTAACAACAGCCCTTGCTATAGCGAGCCTCTGTTTCTGGCCTCCCGATACGTTGGCACCGCCCTGAGATACTTCCCTGTCGAAACCCTCAGGCCTCTCATCTATGAATTCGGTCGCCTGCGCTATTTCCGCAGCCAGCCTGACTTCCTCATCACTCGCGTTCTCGTCACCCCAGCGGATGTTTTCAGCCACCGTACCCGAGAAGAGTATGCCTTTCTGCGGCACGTATCCTATGGCATCTCTCAGAGATTCAAGCCTGATATCCCTTACATCGATGCCACCGACTGTGACCTTTCCTTCCGTTACATCGAAAAATCTCGGTATAAGGTTGATGAGCGTAGTCTTTCCGCATCCTGTTGCACCTATAATTGCAGTCGTCTCACCGGGCTTTGCGATGAAATCAATATCTGTGAGTACGTCTTCCTCGGCATCAGGATACCTGAAAGTGACATGCTCAAATCTTATCTCTGCGCCTGTTTTATGACCGGACTCCTCCGATACCGTCAGATCCGAAGCATCTTCCTTATCTTTTATTGATGTTTCGGTATTCAGCACCTCATAGATTCTGTCTGCAGCTATTCCCGCTCTCGGGATGAATATGGCCATACTGGCTATCATCAGGAACGAGAACACGATCTCCATAGAGTAAGCAATGAACGCTGTCATTGTGCCTACCTGAAGTCCTCCCGTATCGATCCTGCCCGCTGCTACCCAGGTGATCCATATGGATAGTCCATACATTATTATCATGAGGATAGGTGTTATCGATATCATCGCTCTGTTCACAAAGAGCTGATTTCTGTAAAGATCGTTGTTTGCCTTGTCAAAGCGCTTCTCTTCAGTATCTTCTCTTCCAAACGCGCGGATAACCTGTATACCTGTCAATATCTCGCGGGATACCGCATTGAGAGCATCGATGAGTGACTGCATAATTCTGAACTTCGGCATCGCTATAACGAACATGGTGCCGGCCATCAGGAGTATAGCTATAACGCCCGTTACTATCACGAAGTTCATATGGGCGTGTGTCTGATACACCTTTATGATCGACCATGTGCATATACATGGTGCAAAGAGCATCATGCGCAGCATCATCGTTGATGTCATCTGTACCTGCTGGATGTCGTTCGTGGCGCGCGTGATCAGTGAAGATGTTCTGAACTCAGTCATTTCCGCGTTTGAGAAAGACATGACATTAGCAAAAAGGCGTGATCTGAGGTCCCGCCCTATGCTTGCTCCTACCCTTGCCGCGAGCAGTGATATGAAAGTGGTGAATACCATTACCGAAACAGACATAAGCAGCATCAGGCCGCCGCATCTGAACATGAATGAATTCTGTATAGCAAGAAGATCGAGGCCGGCCTCCTGATCGCAGTCTCCGGCGTACGCTATGCCCATTGCGAGCATATTGCTGTTTAACTGGCGGCTCTCCCCGTCAACCACAGAGTTATTATCGCTGCCGCTTCCCGCCAGGGACTTTGCATCTGAAAGAGTTTCCCCGTTCTTCTCGGCGTAGCGCCTTACCAGCGGAGTCAGCAAAGCTTCATCAAGCTCATCGAGTTCGTCCTCGGACATCTCTCTTCTGTGGTAGATCTCTCCTGGATCCGATATTATGACCCCAAACGCATCGTCCCAGAGAACACGCTGATCCTCTGTCATCAGTGCCTCAGCAGCTTTGAACTCCTCTCCGGTGATCGCTTCGGGCACTATATGCTCAATTCCTCTGTTCTGGATGCCTGTATCGATGAGAGCCTGGGTGTACTGCGGCAAATTCATCTCACAAAAAGCCTGTCCTGCCATAAGAAGCAGAACAAGCAGCGCAGTCCATTTATATGGTAATATCGTTCTGAAGAGATTCTTCATTTATCAGTCGTATTTTGAAGTCCTTGTTTCGTCTATGCTGCCCACTGTCTCAAGAGCGCGCACTATATCCTCCAGACATCTGACCTCTATCACATTATCGCGGTCAAGCTGTCTGCAGAAGTCCTGCTCTCTCATATCATCAAGGAAGCTGAAGAAGCGGTCATAATAACCGTTTACGTTATATATCATCACAGGCTTGTTTACTTTGCCCAGCAGTCCAAGGCGTTTGTATGTCATGACCTCTGTGATCTCATCCAGTGTGCCCATCCCGCCCGGAAGAGCGATGAATGCATCCCCGTTTTCTATCATCCAGTTACGCCTTGTCGACATGTCATCAGAAATCACGACCTCTGTAATATCGTTGCGTGTCTCCTCGGCAAGAATAAAGAACCGCGGCGTGACGCCTATCGCCTCGCCGCCTCCTTCGATCAGGGCATCAGAAACCGCACCCATCATGCCGGAGTTGCCGGCTCCGTAGACAAGTGTGTGGCCTTTTGCTGCCATCCAAGCGCCAAGCTCCCTGGCACGTGCAATGTATTCAGGATCCATTCCTTCTGCTGCTCCGCAATATACTGTTATATTCATTTACATCACCGATCTGGCCTGCATATCCTTGAGGACTGTTTCATCAGAGTTTTCATCAGCATTTTCCTTATCCCATTCAGGATCATAGAACAGATTGAGTCTCAGCTTGTTTGAGATCTCCCTAAGGAGCTTACATCCGGCGATGCTATTGCCTTGTGCGTCGAGTGCAGGTCCGAATACGCCTATGCCTGCACGCTTGTCGGAAACGGAGAGAAGTCCGCCGCCTACTCCTGACTTTGTAGGGATGCCTACTTTGATCGCGAATGTGCCGGATCCGTCATACATACCGCAAGTAAGCATCAGCGTCTTGGCGATACGTGCCGTACGTGAGGACATATATCTTTTTCCGTCGACTATGCAAACACCGTCGTTTGCAAGCTTCTTCCCAAGGTTCGCAAGCGATTCAGCAGTGACATTCATGGAGCACATCTTTGTGTAGAATCTGAGAGTATCCTCTACGTCAGTCGTTATGATTCCTTTACTCTCAAGCAGATACGCGATGGAGCGGTTACGTGAGCATGTCTTCATTTCTGAATCGAATACAGCTTCGTTCAGCTCTATTCCCATGTCCGAGCATACATTTCTTGTATATCTGATCATGTCCTGGAACGACACCTCAGGCAGCAGAAGCCCGCATACAGCCAGGGCTCCGGAATTGATGAGCGGATTGTACGGCTTCGAATTGCTGACATCCAGCTCAACCAGAGAGTCAAATGCTTCTCCTGAAGGCTCCATACCCACCTTCCTGAACACTGCCTTGAGTCCGCATACTTCCAATGCGACTATGAGCATGATTACTTTTGAAACAGACTGTATCGTAAACCTGGTATCGTAATCACCCAGGCAGATTTTTTCGCCTTTAAGAGGATACAGGCATATTCCGAGCTGATGAGGATCCATTTTGCCCAGCTCCGGAATATACGTTGCTACTGCGCCCTTTGGGATCTCTTCTCTGGCAAGATTCATCGCCTTATCGATGATCTCAGCTGCTCTCTTTTTTTCTATCAGTTGATAATGCTTGTCAATAACAGGTTCAGCTGCCGTCTCGGTTACGAGCACTTTTTCGTTTGTATTATCAGCCATTTTGACCTCCCTGATGCAGTCACTGCGCCTTGTAAGGAGCAGTCAGCAACGCTTGTTGATATCAGATTATAGTTAGTTAATTGTACATCAAAAGAGCATTTTATGAAAGGTACGCACCTATTAATCCCCTGCCCGGGGTTAACTTTTCAGAACTCTTTTGTTAAAATGCATAATATCAGAAAATGAATCCGGGAGGCTGAAATGTCAGATAATCACGAACACGGTCACACTCATGAGCATGAACATTTTCATGAACATACTCATGTAGACGAGAACGGACACGAATTCACTCATACACATGTACATGGCAGCGGATCGCATCACCATGAACACGGTCATGTCCATTCCGCAGAGCATACAAAGACAGTACTGAACAGAATGAGCCGTATAATCGGACACATGGAGTCCACCAAGAGGATGGTGGAAGACGGCCGCGATTGTTCCGAAGTTCTGATCCAGCTCTCAGCTATCGAGTCCGCCATCAAGTCAGTCAGTCGCGTGATCCTCAAAGAGCACATGTCTACCTGCATTATCGATGCCGTCAAGCATGACGATCTTGATACCATAGAAGAGCTTAACAAGGCTATAGACAAATTTATAAGATAAAGTAGTATTATTTTTCTACAAATACAGAAAATGGAGCATCAGCAGATGCTCCATTTTGGTTTTTCTGTTGTTTTTCGGCTTATTTGTAAGCTGCTGCGAGTTCCTCAGCGAGTGCGTCAAGCTGTGCTCTGCTTGTTTCATTCAACGCAGATACGATCTTTACATCGTTTTCGCAGTATGTCATGTTTTTGCAGCCCTCGAGCATGCCCTTCATGACCTTTGCGGCCTGCGGTGCCCAGGATCCGTTCTCGATGAACGCGAGTCTCTTGTTCTGATAGTTGCGCTCAGTAAGCGACTCTATGAATTCCCTCATGAACGGGAAGATACCGTTATTGAAAGTCGTGGTAGCAAATACAACTGTATCGTATCTGAATGCATCTTCAACAGCTTCAGCGATGTCGTCCCTTGCAAGGTCTGTGACTTCAACTTCAGGTACACCCATTGCCTCAAGCTTCTCCGCAAGAAGCTCTACCGCCTTCTTTGTGTTGCCATATACTGAAGTATAAGCTATAACAACGCCCTGCGACTCAGACTCATACTTTGACCATGTATCGTAAAGTCCGATGTAGTAGCCGAGGTCAGATACGAGAACCGGACCGTGGAGTGCACAGATGATCTCAATATCCAGCTTAGCAGCTTTCTTAAGAACTGCCTGGACCTGCGGACCGTACTTTCCGACTATACCGAAGTAGTAGCGCCTTGCCTCACATGCCCAGTCGTCATCCTCTTCGCTTGTTTCACCAATCACATCAAGTGCTCCGAATCTTCCGAAGCCGTCTGCCGAGAACAGAACTTTATCTGTCGCATCGTAAGTCATGATGACCTCTGGCCAGTGCACCATCGGGGCTGCGATGAAGTTCAGAACATGTCCGCCGAGGTCGAGAGTATCGCCTTCCTTTACGACGACTCTTCTGTCAGCAAAATCCTCACCCTCGAAGAAGTTTGCCATCATTGTGAACGCCTTCTGCGATGAGACGATCTTTGCCTCAGGGAACGCGTTCATGAATCCCATGATCGACCCGGAGTGATCAGGCTCCATGTGCTGGATAACGAGATAGTCAGGAGCGCCTGCAGCTTCCCTGACCTTGCTGATCCACTCGTCTGTGAAATGAGCGTCAACGGAGTCCATAACTGCATTTTTTTCGCCCTTTACTACATATGAATTGTAGGCCATTCCATCCGGAACTATATAATGACCTTCAAAGAGATCGATGTCGTGATCATTGACACCGACATACAGGATATCTTTTGTTATCTTCATTCTCGATTAATCTCCTTGGTTTAGTTATTCTGCTTTCCAGAGCGAATGCAGGTTGCAGTATGCATATACAGCCTCAACCTCATCTCCATCACAGATCTTGAAGCATGCAGCAGGAGCTTCTCCAGGATTTAGAGCTTTTCTCTGATTGCCCTGCTTTGTCTTAAGTGCGATCCATTCGATGTAGTGCTCAGGGATCATAGGATGCTCTACGGATCCGACCTTTACTTCTACGACGTCTCCCTTTACTTCAAAAGCAGGTACATGTTTTTCAACAGCCGCATCTGTTGTTCCAGGTACTATCTCTTTCATAGGTTCTCCACAGCAGATCACCGGAACGCCTGTCTTCTTTACGATAGCTACGATCTGTCCGCAATGCGCACACTGATAAAATTTCATTTCCATAATTATCCTCCCGGTAAAAGTTACCTTTAGTTCATCCTAATAATTGTAGCATAGCGAGGCAAAACGGGCAATTGCGGGACTGCTTTTTTATTGACTGGCATCGCTTTAGCGTGGTAAATTAATGTATCAAAAACGAGCAAGGAAGACAGATGACAGTAATCAAACGGAGGACAGCAAAATGAAGACTTTACCTTTCAGATATGAAGTGATGGACGGCAAGGGAGAGCCTATGTTTATAGATTTCAGAAGAGCTACTGTGGACGATCTTGACAAGGTTATCGCACTTCAGAATGAAATAGTGGAAGCTCTGCCTGATAAGGACCTTTATGCTACTTTCACCCGCGAGGAGTCTCTTGGCCAGCTAGAACACGATATCTGCATGATGGCCGAATGTGATGGCGAAGTCGCAGGCTATTCCGTTATGATACCGAATGATCCTGATAACCCGGAGAATTATGGCAAATACTTCAACTATGACAGAGAACAGCTGGCTAAGACGGTTTCCATGGATCTTACGATGGTCGCTCCTAAATACAGAGGACGCGGAATACAGCGTATTTTCAACAAGCTGCGTCTCGGTATGGCTGCTGAGATGGGAGCCTCCGAGGCACTGACTACCATATCTCCTGACAATCCATACAGTTACAGGAATTTCCTGGTACTCAACTTCGATATCGTTGATGAAAGAGAGCTGTATGGCGGAAAACGCCGTTATATACTCCGCAAGGAATTCTGACATGAAGAAAGCGGGCTGTCGCCCGCTTTTCTGATGATTTATTTAAGCGCTGCTGTAAAGCATACTTTACCTTCTTCATTCAGAGCTCCGATTTCCATGAGCCAGTCTTCTGACGGACGACTCACAAACCTTATGGTTTCACCCTCATAGCACTGCAGATGGTATTGCAAATCCAGCTCTGTGATGTTCATTTCTTCGATCTGCGCACAGGTGAAGCAGCCGAGCATGGCTCTCACGTAATTGCCGTTGTTAAAATGTCCGCCCCTGTCGATATCGACAGAGCGTATCCTGTACTCTCCTATCAGCTCAGCATCCTCAAATTTTTTGCTGATCCTTGTAAAAGGTCTGTCGTCAGGCGGGGCAAGAGTATAGTCCGAATCCGGATAGACGTCTGCCATAAGTGCCGGTCTGAAATCTTCCCTTTTCAGCATAGCCCATACGCTTCTGACGTATGCGAGCTGCTCGCCATCTTTGCAAAGCTCCCAGTCCCTTTCACAGACTACCTTTTCAGCCGGCTGTATCCATGTGGTTTGTTCAAGTATCTCCTGAACCAGCGGCCTTTTGTTGATTTTGAGCCTGATTTTTGAGACTATCCAGAAAAGCCCTTTCTCTTCGAGCTCAAGAGCGCCAATGCCGATGGATTTCGCATGAAAGCCGGCAGCATCCTGAAACATGTCAAGGAAGCCCGGTATGCTGATACGCGAAGTCTCATTGCACATACTTGGCAATGCCCTTACGGTTTCTGTGTAACTGCAGTTTACCTTGCTCATGACTGCTGCCTCCCTGCAGTGCTGTCAATAAAGTACTTCACAGCTCCAACCATGCCTGCGTTATTCCCGAGTGCGGCGGCTTTTACCTGAAGCTCGGCAGCCATGTCAGGTGTGACCGTTTTCAGAACCTTTGCGCGCACAGGTTTTACGAGCAGCTCTTCCTGTGCCGAGACTCCGCCTCCTATGAGTACCACTAGCGGATCGAATATATGCACAAGTCCTGTTATGCCGGCTGCGATCTCGTTTGTCCATCCATCAAGGATCTCAAGCGCAGCTTCATCACCTGATGCAGCTGCTTCGAATATCTCTCTTCCGTTCGGCCAGTCTTTTCCTGACGCTAATGCCCTTCTGACCAGAGCTCCGGTCGATGCAAACGTCTCATAATGCGAGCTCCATTTACCTCCGCCGGCCATAAGCAGATCGGCATGTGTAGGGAAGTGGCCGATCTCTCCTCCGAATCCGTGAGCGCCTTCAATAAGTCTGCCGCCGGAAACTATGCCGCCGCCGACACCGGTTCCCAGCACCACGCATATCACATCTCTGACACCCTTTGCAGCTCCTATCCATGCCTCTGCAAGAGCAACGCAGTTTCCGTCATTGGCTATTGTCGCTCTGACACCATATCTTTCAGAAAGCGGTCCTGTTACAGATGTAAATGACCAGTCAGGTATATTGCCGCCGTTTTCAGCTACACATCCTTTAGTTGTATCGATGCAGCCTGCTGCCGAAACTCCTATGCCTTCAAATGCATCCGCCTTTAGTGATGCATCCTCCAGAAGAGCATCTATTCCGTTCATCAGAGTCTCCATAACGGTCTCACTTCCGCTCCTGTCGATCGGAACTTCGCGGCGCATACTGACATTGCCGGTATCATCAACAATACCAAGCTTTATGAATGTGCCCCCGATATCAATTCCCAGATACTTTTTTTCCATTTTTACCCCTATACTATTTCGAGCATCTCTATAGTGAAGTTAAGAGCCTTGCCTGCCATTTCGTGGTTGCAGTCGAATGTGATGTTTTCCTCATCCTGTGCTGTAACCAGTGCGTCGAAAGGTCTTCCGAGCTCATCCTGAAGCATCACCTTATCTCCCGTCTCTATTCCGTCGAGGCCCTGGATGGATGCCTTAGGAACAGTGATCACCATGTTGGGATTCGGCATTCCGTATGCTTCTTCAGGCTCCAGATGAACGTCGATAATGTCACCGACTGCCATCTCAGCTACAGCTTTGTCGAAGCCTCTGATCATATCGCCGACTCCGCAGACAAACTCGAGCGGCATATCACGGTCGTATGATGCGTCAAACTGCGTCCCGTCATCGAAAGTTCCCCTATAGTGAACTTTGACTTTCCTGCCGACATTCGTACCTTCGAAGAAATAAAACGGTTCAAATCCGGCACCACCTCCGCAACCTGCACATCCGGCACAGTCCTGCGGACTGCAGCCATGATCGTGATCATGGTCTTGACCGTGCTCGTGGTCGTGATGATCGCAGTTGACCCCTGTGTTCACGAGCTCGCCTGCAAGGTATGCCGCGACAGCCTCATCAGTATTTCCCTCTGCACCTGCGCAGACTTCGATACCCGCTTCAGTAAGAGCGTCCTGTGCACCCTGTCCCATGCCACCGCATATCAGCACATCGATGTTACTGTCCTTCAGCAGCCAGGCCAGCGCTTCATGACCAACGCCGTTGGAATTCATCACTTCTGATGAAACTACCTTACCGTCTTCTACATTATAGATCTTGAAATTCTCCGTTCTTCCGAAATGCTGAAAAACATTTCCGTTATCATAAGTGACAGCTATCCTCATTTATAAAATCCTCCAATTTATTAAAATCCCAGATTATCATCGACCAGTATCACAAATATCCTGTTATCGTGTCTTGAGTACCTCGTAATAAGGAACTGGCAGCAGATCGTGTCAGGCGATTTGCAGTCCATGCACGAGCCGGTCTTTGAGCATGGTGTATCAAGGCCGAATCTCTGAGCGTTGACCGGAGCTGCAATATTGCGCGCCCTCTTCATTGCGCTGTCGACATCCTTGCAGACTTTATTCATGCCTACGATAAAGACCACCTTTCTTGGTCCGAATGCTATGGCCGACACTCTGTTGGCGTTGCCGTCGATATTTACAAGGACTCCGTCTTCCGTCATGGCGTTACAGCTGGCAAGGAATACGTCCACGTCATATGCTGCAAGAGCTGCCGCACGCTTATTGTCAGCCAGATCTCTATCGATGAAGCTGTAATCTCCAACCTTTAACGCGTCAACAAGACCGATCTCCCTTGCGCTTACGCAGCCTCCCATTGTGACCGTACTTCCGGAAGGAATGAGCTCAAGTGCGATCTTCAGCGCTTCTGCTTTGCTGTGAGCATAGAAACCCTTCATGTTTCTGGATTCCAGCCCCTTTATGATTTTCTGTGAAAGCAGATCGTTTCTCTTCGTTATCATTTCGTTCATAGACTATTCCTCCGATTATATCACGCTTCTGCGGGTCTCAACATCTACTCTTATTGAATCGCCTGTGTCAGCTGCCTTGCGGCCTTCCTTGCTTGTTTCCTCATTTATGCAAGGATCGGCTTCCTGTTTTTTAACGGGTTTTTCTGATTTGTCGACTGGCGTCGAATCGCCTATTCCAAGGGATTCCGAAACGACTCCCAATGTTGACACTACCTTACTGATATCTGTAGGCATATAGATTTTTGTAGCTCTTCCGTCAGCGACATCTCTCAGTGCTTCAAGCCCCTTCAGTCTGAGAACACTTTCGTCAATATGGGCTTCTCTCAGTTTTTCAAGTCCCTGAGCCTGAGCCTCGTATACAAGTCTGATGGATTCAGCTTCGCCCTGGGCAAGCGCGATCTTAGCTTCCTTCTCAGCCTCAGCTGCGAGCACTTTAGCCCTTTTGTCACCTTCCGCTCTCGAGACCACGGACTCCTGATGTGCCTGTGCCTCAAGAACAGTCTGGCGTCTTTCACGCTCTGCTCTCATCTGCTTGGTCATGACCTCCTCTATTGCAGGAGGCGGATCGATGTTCTTAAGCTCAACTCTGTTGACCTTGATACCCCAAGGATCCGTTGCCTCATCGAGTATAGCTTCCATCTGGCTGTTAATGGACTCTCTCGATGAAAGAGTCGTGTCCAGTTCCATTCCGCCTATAATGCTTCTCAGCGTCGTTGCAGAAAGATTCTGAAGACCTGCGATCGGATTCTCCACACCGTAAGTATAATTCTGTGGATCGAAGACTTTCGAAAAAACCACAGAATCGACTTTTACCGATACATTATCCTTTGTGATGACCGGCTGCGGCGGGAAATCAAACACCTGCTCCTTAAGGGATATCCTGTTTACGATATTGTCAATAACAGGGATTTTTACATGCAGTCCCGCGTACCAGACGGATTTGAACTTTCCGAGCCTTTCAATGATATACGCATGTTCCTGAGGAACTATCCTTATATTTGCTGCTATAGTCCATACAACAAGCACCGCTATTGCCAGATACCACATTCTCCCTATGATCGATGCAGCGATTCCGGCTACTGCTATTATACCAATAAAAAACGATGTGACTGATGATGATGAAGCTGCCGGACTTGCCTGGACCGGCCTGTTGATATTTCCAGGTAAATTACTCACAGCGGTATACCTCCTGTCTGTTAATTGCTGACAATAAGTATAGCATTATTCTATTAAATACACATCCTTCTGCGTAATGCTTTAACATCTTTTCCTTAGAGCTGACATCCGTATTGTATGATTAATTATGTAGCCAAGATGTATCATTTTTGATACAATAACGATGCAATAGACTCATTTCTTTAAGGGACGGGAAATGGAGAAAAAGCTATGAAAAAAAGTTCTATAAAAACACTGCGCAGGCTTCTGTGTTTTGGTCTGATTCTGACCTTGATGCTTTCGCCTGCATTTTCTGTTTTTGCCGCAGATGAAATTTCTGAAGAGCAAAACAATGAAGGCGGTCAGGTGAATGAATTAAGCACACAGGAAACCCCTCCGGCGCAGCTTTCCGCTTCGCCTGAACCGGCTGAGCCAAAGTCTCCTGAGCCTGCATCTGAAGCGCCGACGAAGTCTGCGGTTGAAGAAACTCCGGAAGCTTCCCCTGAAGAGCCGACGAAACCTTCAATTGAAGTTACTTCGGAAGCGGCATCCGAAGGTTCCACAGAGCCCGCAGCAGAAAGTACTCCTGAAACTGCACCACAGCAGAGTGCGGATTCGGTCATCGTTACTGAATCCGCGGAAACTGATATTGCAACGGAAAATTCCTCAGCAACAGAACAAGTTTACGCTGAAAGTGCTGAAGGATCCGCATCAACGCCTGTGATTGCTGCACCGTTCGCAGAGACAAGCACAAAAAGTGCTATGGTAAGCTCATCTTCCGATTCGATCCATATTGGTGACACATCATTCAGTTCTGAAGTTGATGAGTCATCTCACTGGTCTGATGGCAAAGGCTGGAAAAATATAGCCGGAAAATATATTGCTATGGTTGACTATGACGGCAGCGCGACAGAGATCTCCGCAGATGGAGGCGTAGTTGCGCTAGCTGTTGCCGGAGTAAATAAAATCGGAAAACTTACCGGTAACTGTTCTTACCAGATTTCGGGCACCGGCATAGTGCTGATCGACAGCATTGAGATTGAGGAAGGAAACACTGTCACACTTCATCCTAATTCAGCCTTATACAACGAAGGAAGTGCTGCTGTTTTCCTGAAACAGGATGATGGCAGTTACATGCTCATCAACGGAGGAATTACAGGTATTCTGGATGAGGTTTATGAGATTGACAATTTAAACCTGGTGCTGCCTGAAGGCTCGTCTCTGACAATCAGTGTTGCCGCTGTTCGCACAGAGACATGGGACGATGAGGAAGGAATTAAAGAGGATGTCACTTTTTATCTGACAAAACTACCTCCCGATGCCAATAATCCTGTCCATGATAACGGACGCGTCGAAATAACAGAATATATTGGTAATGTTACCCTCGGAGAAAACAGCACACTTACCATTAGCGAAGGTGCTTCAGTACAGATGAGAAGAATTTCGACCGGTTTCGAATCCATAGAGGCAGAACTGATCATACATGGCGTTCTGAACGTCTTAGGTATCGTGGAGGGCGGTTTAATCGATATCAATGACAGCAGTTCTGTAACCGGAAACGGAACCATAAAGTCAGCAGAAGTGAATCTGCACCCTGAGGGAACCTTGTCTACGGATCTTCTGCTGGATACAAGCGGTCTGACAATAAGCAATAATAAGGAAAAAAACGATAGTCGGACAATTATCCCGCCAATGCTTAAGGATAGTGTTATTTATCTAAAAGGGTCCGACATAACCATACCCGAGCTGAATGCTTCAGGAATTTCATTTATTGGCGTCAACACCATTAATAGTCCTTCATACAGCAAATACAAAATTGGCAATATCAAAATCAGTTCAGGAGGCAGTCTTGAGATAATCTGTAATGACCACCCTTATGGAGATGATTTATACTCAAGACTTTTGGAGGACAGCTGTCTGGAAATCAGCGGCAGTATCACCGGAGGTCCTGTTCATGTGCTCGGTGGCAGAGTATGGTACACAGGAAATCAGACAGATATCTTGCCGGCAGTTCCGGATGGATACGTTTCCAGAGTATTTATTGACGGCATCGATACAGATTTCTCGCTGTATCCTCTGAATATGACAAAAAATAAAGCCGATGAATTATTGGAGAAAGATAAGATAACATTAATGAGGCTCAGTGTAAATGATTCTTTAATCTCAAAATCAATTCTACAAGACGTTCTTGGAGAAAATATGAGCTGTCCATGGTTCCCTGACGACAAAGACGACAAAGACGACAAAAGATATATTCTTGGCCGCGCATGGGACGTCACATTGGACTTCCCCGGCATAGAAACAACAAATATTCCGGTAAATATACCGGAAACTATTGACAGAGAAAAGAATATTACATTCACTTGTGCTTCCTTCCTGGAACACTATGGTATGACTGGTGTGAACAGTCCACTTACACGCTTTACTGCAGTGGAAGTTATACGTTCCGATTTGACGCGTGATCGTTTTTTCATTGGTGACACTGAATCCTTCTTCGATCTGAATGATGCAATTATGGTGCGTGTGCTCGATTGTATGGGACAAGGCGGACAGGGAGGATCGGCAGCCACCCATACAAATGCCTCTTTTACCGGAAACGGCGTTATAGGCGGCACCGGCTCAGGTTCTGTACAGGCAGGTTATGGTACAGTAGTCTTCGGAAAAACTTCTTACATAGAGCCGGAACCTACTCCTTCTCCTGATCCTGAAGATAATACCGATAGCGAAAACACCAACAACAACAGCGACAGCAATACAACAAAACCGGACAATAAGGAGAATAACGGTAATACAACTAAGCCGGACAATAAAGAGAATAACGGCAATGCAACTAAGCCGGACAATAAAGAGAATAACGGTTATACATCGATTTCGGGCAATAATAAAGAAAACAGTAGAAAAACAGTCAGAACAAATATTGGAAAAGCTTTGGTTTCCTCGGTCAATGCCAACGGATTGGTTGTGACAGTTTCTCCTGTTGTGCAGAATACAGAAGAACAAAACAAAGCTGATCCAAAGCTTCCGCAGATCTATCAGCTTGATGTCACGAATGCAGGCATTCCTGTAACAGATTTGAAGGGAAATCCGGTAAAAGTAACGTTCCCGTTCACAGTTCCTGAGTCCTGGGGAGATCCTGAAAAGATTACGAACGACAGCCTCTATGCCGTTTTCGCTGATGAAACCGACAATCTTACAGCGTATAGTGCTGAGTATGATTCAGAGACCGGTGAAATTTCGTTCGAGTCGGAGCAAACAGGAGATTTCGTTATCGTACAGTTTGAATATGAAGATGAGCCATTTACTGACGATTTCTACCATGCTCTGGCTGATCTGGAAGAGATTCAGCTATTCCTTTCACTTCTCAGGGAATAACAAAGTCGGAAACCACAAAAAATCTGCATCAGAAAAGCCTGACGTGATATCCGTCAGGCTTTTATACTTTCTCGTAGGCATATCTTGGATAATTGTCTTCAATCACATATATAATACCGCATCTGATGAACCCCAGCTTTGTCAGAAGATTCTGCATGATCACATTATCTGCATGTGTATCCATCCTTAAGTGTCCGCACTGTTCGAACGCCCAACTGATGCAGGATTGTCCTATACCTCTTTCGGAGCCGTCAGAGGCAATTCTGTGAACTACTCCATAAGTGCTGTCGCCGATCCAGTCACCATCAGTGATTTCATGGTAGGTTGGCTCAATATCCTTGCCCTGATTGAAATAGAACACGCCAGTCACTTTTCCATCATCATTGATGCACACATAGCTGTTTCCTTCTCTGATGTCATCATGTATAAGAGCTTCAGGCGGCCATTTTGTTGGTCCCCATTGATTTGGGTTCCCTGTCTTCGCCATAAAAGCTCTCGCATAAGCATAGATTTCCATGATTCTATTAAAATCTTCTTCTGTTGCTTTTCTTATTTTCATATTTCCTCTATTCCGAAACAGCAGCCCTGACAGCACCTGAACAGTGGATCCTTACGACTCGGTTGCTGTCGTTTTCAGATATTCTTTGCAGTTCCTCCACAAACGGAAAGACAAACTCCGGCCTGCGCTTACCGAGAACCCGGAATATCTCCGGCGCCTCCATCCTTACCCTGTCATCTGTATCGTGCAGAAGCGTTTCAAATAAAGGCATATAATTTTCATAAATATCGGGATTGTTCGTGGCTATATTTTCCGATGCCCAGATAAAGCTCAGTCTGACCTTTGCATCTTCATCAGAGGAAAATCGGAACATCTCCTCCCAATATGGCTCAATCACCTGATAATCAGCTCTCCCTATTCTGCCAAGAGCATTGATCGCACGCTCCCGTAAAAGAGTCTCCGGACTGTCAATGAAAGCCGCAATTCCCGGGACCACATCCTGCACTTCCTTAGGATATCTAAGGCCGATCTCGCCAAGAAGCCAGAGCGCTTTGGCCTGTATCTTTACAGATTCATGGGCAAGCAGAGACAAAACATACGGAATACTCTCTTTCCACTGATCTTTGTTGTTTGTCAGTATTCCAAGCTCTTTATAAATCTCCGGTTCATTCAGGCCGCACAGCATTATGTATTCTTCATCGTTTTCGCGTATCGATATGAAGCCTGCCTGTCTGTACATGCGGGCTGCATAATTCGCCTTCTGAACTGAAAGCGATATTCTTTCATACCCCTTGCTTATCAGCATTCCGAGTATTTTTTGAAGCAGCTGTGTACCTATTCCCTGACCCCTATAGCTCTTAAGAACAGATATGGCAAGTGAGGGCGTACCTTCATCCACATGACCATAGTCGTTCATAATACGTACCCAAACAGCGCCGATAACACAGCCTTTATCCTCTGCGACTATACAGTGATCCGCCGCCCCACTGCCAAAGGCATCGTAATATATCGAAAGCTCCGGCAGCTCTATAATTGAGCGGTCCGGAGGCTCCACACCCTCAGGAATATAGACAGCTTCATAAGTGAAAGTCTTCAGGAGTTCATATTCATCCGGCTTCAGCTCTCTGTAAATCATTAATGTTGACCTTGCTCCCTTTTCTTTTTACTTAGCCGCAATCTGTTCAAGGAAGTCTTTCGCTTCAGCCATCCCTCCGCAGTTTTTAAAACTTTCGGATATCCGTTCGGCACCTGCCTTATACTGTGGCTCATGCAAAACTTTAGTCAACGCACCCAGAACATCCTCCTCGGATATCGATTTCAGTCTGACTCCGGCACCAAGTTCCTCTGTCCTTTTAGCCACGGCATCCTGCTCAGGAGTCTGCGGAAAAAGCACAAGCGGCACGCCAAAGTACAATCCCTCAGAAGCAGAATTCATACCGCAGTGTGTGATAAATGCGTCAGCGATCGACAGCACTGCCATCTGATCTACCGACTCATATACCTGTATGTTCTCCGGGAGATCGTCAAAATGGTCGGTATTGGTTCCCATGGAAATGATCACCTGCCAGCCTGTCGGCGCAAGCACATTAATGCAGTTGCGATAAAACTGTCTGTTCTGGTTTACAGTCCCCATCGAAATATAAACAGTTTTATCTGAAGTCTTTTCTACAGGCTCAGTGATTGGCCGTATGGATGGACCAATAAAATGATATCTGTCAGAAAACGTTTCAGAGCATGGCTGAAAGTAACCGGATGTATACACTATAGTATTAGTATCATTGTCGTTCTGAACGATATCGAGCAGGCTCTTCACCGGATAGCCTTTTTCGCGAAGACGTTTCAGCTGCTTATTGATACGAGGCATTGCTGCCAGCATCCTGACGATGTCCCATGCGCTCTCCTGCATATACTTTGCCGAATACCGGTTAAAAGCAAATGTAGTGGTCGATGAGACATAGGGAATGTCATGCTTCATGGCTGCCAATTTGCCCCAGAAAGCTACAGAATCGGACACCACGACATCCGGTCTGATCTCACCTATAACACGGGTAGTCATCTCATCAAGCGCAAGTGTAGATGAAACGAGCAGTTCTGTCGCATAGACCTTGTCCTTTCCGACGCGGTCAGCGTTGCCCTTATCTTCCATCTCAAAATCATACCCGTCACAGCTTATGAATGTCGCTCCCGCTCTCTCGATTTTTTCTCTGAATTCTTCAAAGGAAAAATACCAGATCTGATGTCCGGCTTCAGTAAGTGTCTTAACAAGTTCCAGCGTCGGATTGGTATGTCCGTGCGCCGGAATACAAAACCATGCAATTTTCACAGAATATGCTCCTCCTAAAGATTACCTCCCATTTCAGAAATATTAATCATATTTTCTGACCTCGCAGTTTCCCTGAGAAAACTGTACAAATTCTTCATTACCCATATCTTCAAAATAGCTCCGGATTATTCTGCAGACTCCTCCATGTGTCACAAGAAGAGCGTTTGCTCCGTTCAATTCTTTTATCAGCGGATAGATTCTGCCGGCCATATCAAAAAAAGATTCTCCTTTCGGATATCTGGCAAAATATTCTCTCTTTGCTGCCTGGTATCCCCTGTCAGACCTGTCAACACCTTCAAACACCCCGAAATCCTGCTCGATCAGTCTGTCATCGATTTTATACCGTATACCTGTTTCATCTGAAATAGCATCAGCTGTTTGCCTGGCCCTGCTTAATGGTGAGCAAAGAAATACATCTATCTTTATGTCTTTCAAGGAACGTGCGATTTCATGCGCCTGTTTCATTCCATTGTCACTAAGAGGTATATCAGTTCGTCCTAAGACCTTATTGACGGCATTCCACTCAGTTTCTCCATGTCTTACAACGTATATCATTTTTTCCTTTCATAAACCTTACAGTTTTTGTGATTTCATCTTCTTTTCATTGTTTACGGCAAACCTGCCAATCCAGACTCCTGTAAAAGTATATCATATTGAAATTCAATCCGGAAAAGAGCTTAATCACCCTGAATTGTAACTGAAGAACTATTTTGCTATACTCTTTTTCATGAGAGAATTCAGATTTGCTGTCAAAAACACAGTACCCATTTTCTTCACTTATCTGTTTATCGGTATTGCTTTCGGTATTCTTATGAACGATGCCGGTTATGGTGTTTTAATGTCCACAGTTTCCGCTTTATTTATTTATGCGGGATCCATGCAGATCGTTATGGTTCCGATGATGACATCCGGAGCTTCTCTGATCGCAATTGCGATAATGACTTTTTTTATCAACGCGCGTCATTTATTTTATGGAATCGGCTTTATCGAACAGTTCCGCAGTATGGGATGGAAAAAACCTTACATGATCCTCACTCTTACTGACGAAACATATTCACTGTTATGCTCCGTACACTATGACCCCGGGCTTGATAAGGACAAGGCTGCTTTTCTGATTTCCTTCCTTGATCATATGTATTGGATATTCGGCTGCTTCCTGGGATCATGCGCAGGCCAGTTCTTTAATTTTGATATGGAAGGGATAGGCTTCTCTGCCACAGCTTTTTTCCTGGTGGTTGTTGTCAATCAATGGCGTCAGCAGCGTTCCAAGCTTCCTTTTCTGGTTGCAGCAGTCTGCTCAGCTGTATTCCTTCTTATTCTAGGCAAGGATTATTTTATAATACCGACCTTGATTGCATGCCTCTTATCGCTGATGCTTCTTCGAAGGTCAATTGAGACTGGGGAGGTTTCAGATGACGAATAGTGTTTTTTATCCAATAGCGGTCATAGTTGTAACAGCGCTTGTAACATGGACTCTCAGGGCTTTCCCTTTTCTTGTTTTCGGCAACAGGCCATTGCCTGAAATGGTTCATTATCTTGGGAAGGTCCTGCCTCCGGCCATAATGACAGTACTTGTCATATATTGCCTCCGTGAGACTTCTTTTACTCAATACCCTTTCGGAATTCCTGAAATCATCGCAAGTTTTCTGGTAATCGGTCTTCAGTGGATCCGCGGAAATATGTATCTGTCGATTGTAACAGGGACTGTTTGCTATATGATCCTGATTCACCTTTTCTAATCACAGTTACTCCAGTATTTAGAAAAACACATCCCCGCGTCAAACGCGGGAATTTCTGCTGACAAAAACCGTTGAAATTTCAACGGTTTGAAACGGCTCGTACGCACCTGCTCTGTCGGCGTCTTACGACTTGCCAATCGCAGGCGTACTGCGTATAGGAATTTCCATGACTCCGCCGGCGCTTTACGCTTGGCGGTCGTCAGGACAATTCCTCATGGTGGAGCGTAGGGGGATCGAATCGCGACGCTCAGCCTGCAAGCCTTGAAAAGAGAGGAGGCCGTACGCCATCAACTTTTCATCTGATCACCTATCTATTCACGTTACACTTAATATCATGTAATTTGATGCTTTATTCTTTTGACCATACAAGTGTTGCTTCATCTTCGATCCCGGAGATCAGTTTATCCATTTCTTCCTGCATCTGCTCTTCATTCAGGCTTCTGCTTCGGGAGTATATATGGTCAAATATGGTTCTGCCTGCGGAAAAGAATCCATCGAGTCTATTTTCCTTCACATATTTTTCCGGAAGGTAATACACCTTGTCTACTGCATCTGCATCTTCCGCTTCATGGAATCTCATCACATGCTTCTCGTTGATATCAGATACCTTTTCCCAGTTTCTGGAATAGTAACTGCTTGTGAGGAAGAAAACTGCAATACGGTTTCCTTCGCTGTCCTTCCCCCAATACACTCCTTTATAGCCGTAATAAGGCTTCTCAACATACATATCCCCATTCTCTGTCATACGGATCCCTGTATCATTGTAAGGAATGTAGTTTGGATTATGAAAGACAAGAATATCTCCAGCAATAATGATCAAAATGACTACGGCAGCAGTAGCAGCTATCGTTACAATCCTTTTGAGCAGCATTTTTCTTTTGAGTCGTTTGAGCCGCTCGGCCTCATCAAGTCTGCCGAGAACTTCTTCAGCCTCGGCCTCAGCGTCAGGAATCTCTGAACCATGCATTCTGCGGTAGTATTCTCTGCATTCTTCGCAGCATGTCAGGTGCTCTTCAACTGCTGCTTTGCTCTCTTCTGACAGCGCATCATCTATATAAAGCGGCATCAGATCTTTTACTATATTACAATGAATCTTCATCGAGTTCCTCCTTGATCATCATGCGCGAACGGTAGTAGGTGACTCTCGCCCAGCTTTCGCTCTTACCGAACAGCTCACCTATCTCTGCGAAACTCAGGTCTCCGAATGTCCTGAGCTGGAAGACTTCTTTGTACGGCTCTTTCAGGTCGTGCAAAATGCGGTGGATCTTCATCGCCGTTTGCTTTCTCAGAAGCTGCTCCTCCGGATCGCTTTCACTCCCCGCCGGAAGCTCATAATCATCTGACTCATCGTCATCATGCTTTGTCAGCGCGGTTGTCTTCGACTGTCTCTTCAATGAGTCAAAACTTAGATTCCTCGCTATCTGGCACAGCCAGACTTTCAGTGATGCTTCACCACGGTAGTCATTGATCTTCTTCAGCGCTCTGAAGAATGTCTCCTGCGTAATTTCCTCAGCCATGTCAGGATCATGTACCAATGAAAGAGTGTAACGGTACACCGGTGTGAAATATTCCCGATACAGCTTTTCAATATCCATCAGCATTCTCCTGTTTAAGTCTTCTACTTATATGACTCACAAATCCTCAATTCGTTACAAGCTTTTTCAAATTCACGTATAAAACTATAATACCTAATCACATATAAACCAATGTCAAAATAATAGACCCATTGAACACTAACGGGTCTGATGTTTTTCCATGCTCCCTATAATCATATCATGCTGTCTCTATCCTGCCCTTTATGTAGGAAACGACGAACTTCCATTATTTTTTGGCCCCCTTCGGCTTCGATTATCACATAGAAAACAATAAAGTTGTCTACATAAATCCTGTAATAGGGGTGCTTTCTTTCAAACAAAGAAGGATAAGTCTCGAAAGACTCCGCGATAGGCAGTCTTTCCAATATAGCTGCTTCTACAGCATCTACAAGCTTGATCGCAGCAGTTGGATTGAGTTTTTCAAAAGCGATATACTCGACCTTTTCATTGAGATCCTCATAAAATAGAGGCAAGTATCTGAGCTTGTATTTGCTATTTGGCATTTATATGCTCTCTTATTCCTCGAAAGACTTCCTCGTGTGTCATTCGTCTGGAGTCATTTTCAGCCGCATAATCAGCCTTGTCCAAAAGCATCTCATAATATGAAGTTAATCTTGAATAAGCTTCAAGACTCAACACAACCATCGAGCCATACCCATTCTTAGTCAGGTATACCGGGTTGCCTTCTTTAACAGTAGCTTCAATTTCTGTAAATTTGTTTCTGAGATCTGAGACCGGCCTTATCTGTATCATCACTAAATCCTTTCGCTATATTATCATAATTTTGATAATATGTTGCCATATTTGCTTTAGCTTGTCAATGAGGTATTCCTTTTTTTAACTTACATCTCACCCAACTATATCTAATCACATCTAACCACCGCCATAAGAATAGACCCGTTGAAAAATCAACGGGTCTGGTGGTGGAGCGTAGGGGGATCGAATTCTCAAGCTATCGCTGAACACGTTGAAATGAAAGGAGGACAGCACGCCATCGCTTTCCATCCA
>JBGUKU010000060.1:0-3662 GCA_045114615.1 Anaerovoracaceae bacterium | reverse complement strand
CAGGGCAAGGAAAGCCTGTACCTTTGTTTTCAGTACAAGCATAATCAGCAGAGTTATGCCAATCACTAAGCCAATCAGCATGCGAATACCATCAATTTCCATCGTATGCCCCTCCAAACAATAGCAAATTCGTTGTTCTTGCCCATTCAGGGCTTTGATATGTTACTCCGTCGCTGGTCACGGTTTCATTCCACATCTCCGCGTGCCGGACCCAGAGGCCGCCGTCGCCGTAGAGTGCGCGATAAACGACCACAGGGGACTCGTCTTCGCTGTGCCGGGCAATGCCGATAACTTCATACTCGTTTCCCTTGAAGTGACGGTAGTGGCCGGGAAGAATGGTTTTTACAGCTTCTTCGTAGGTCATACTTCTCTCACTTTCTCCGCCTTCATGACAAAGATACAGTCACAATCCCATGTGGATAGGGCATCTGTCGTTTCAGCTCCTGCACAGTCCAAACGCCTCTGATGCATTCAAACTCATATCGTCAATGCGAGTTCATGGGAACATGTCTATTGAATGGGTTCATCAAAGTCATCAACTTCCTGTTCGAGTTACATCTCATTCAAAATGCTGTTCAAGCCTGCTATGGTTTTATCAGAAACTATGTTTTCTGTTCCTTCTTTCAGACAAATCATAGCTTCCATCAGTTTCTCTGCTGTTTCCGCTGTTACTACAAACTCACAGTATTCTACTTTCCCGTCTGTAGATACAGCAGTCTGGAGGCTCATGACCGATGCGATACATGGATAGAGTTTCATCATCTGTCTGATTGTGTCATCTTTTAGATAAGGAGTCTTGAAATCACAGGCGAACTGCAGAGTATCAGGTATATCAGCTCCTCTGATATCGCATACAGCCAGGGCTCCATAAATATCAAGCGAAGTCTTTCTCTCGATTTGCGCTGAGATCTCGGTCATCAGACTATGCCTCGCATTAATCTCTATGATATACCATTCACCTTCAGAAAAGATCAGGTCGACCTGTGCTGTGCCGTTCAGTTCATACAGTTCTGCCAATCTCATGATCTCTTTTTTCAGATGCCTGATGCGATAGTAATCTGCAAGTACAGGACCGGCCTTCACAACCTCGTACGGATCAGGAACGCCATTTCTTGCAGCTGAAAACATAACTGGCTCCATTACATGATAATTGCCAGGAGTCCCATAGATCTCAATTCCGAAGTTAGTGCCGATGATCTGTTCTTCGATGAGAATATCTGAATCGGAAGGCCAGCTGTCCAATGTTTTCACGGCCTCTTCAATGTCTGAGGCCACATGCAGCCTGTCTGAAGCTGAAAACACTGTCGGCTTAATGATCACAGGAAAATGCATCTCCCTGATCACCCGCAGCACATACTCCCGATAGACATTTACCGGAATGGCTGTGTTGATTTTATGCGCCTGAAAAAGCGTGTTACGTACGGAAAGGCTTTTTGCTACAAAGAAGCCGTTCTGACACAGATAGTCAGAGCATCTGTCTTTTTCCAATGCGTGAGATGCAGTTTTGATGTTGTGAGCAATGGTTTTTATCCCCTTCCTGCGCAGCTCCTCCCCCACCATTGCGTCGCGAAGAGCTGACCAGTCATATGGCAGGATCGGTATGGAAAAAGCGATTGCAAGATCCGGCTGATCTGCTGCAATCCTCTCAGCGATATCCTCAACAGATGCATCCTCATCTAACGGAATATATGAAACAAGATCTGACTCCCGAAAGATATCCGGCCACATATCGACGATAAATTCGCCCGGGAGATTGAAATAGATCCGTAACTGAGTGTCCGGATACTGTTCTGCCAGTTTGTCCCACACACAAGCTCTATCCGGGAAGTACTGGATTCCCTTTATACCAGGTGGCGGCAGTTCATTTCTGCCTGCACAATAAATAGCTATCGTTTTCATTATATACAGTCCCTGTATCCTATAATTTCAGCGTCAGGTTGTTGAGTCCGAGTGAATTGATATATATGGCCTCCTTTGAGAGTGCCATCATTGTGCGTATGCCAAGATGAGACGTCGGATCATTGTCATTATGGAGCTCGAGATACTTAGTGGGGTCAAAGGCAAGGCAGTCGTCCCTGAATCTCACGATATGCTGGTCTCCGGAGACGATGACACGCACCTCGACGTGATGCCCCATGCTGCCATCGCTAAATCCATATTTTACGGTATTCATACAAACCTCCTCAATACACAGCGCAATCACGAAGCACAGCCTTGAGTCTATGCCCTTTTCTTTCATGAAACGAGCTGCCCCGGCTGAGGCCGCCATGGCATCCTCTGTATTGTACACTACAAAATCCTTGTAATGATCAGGACTAAGACCGAAATCCCTGTCCAGGTAGCAATAAGCGTCTGCCGAGAACGAGATCTTGCCGTATTTTTTCCATACTATAACAGAAATCGCACCAAGTGCGAGTAGCTGAGCAAGGAGGTCGCCGATACATACACCTGCAAAGCCACACAGCCTGCCAAAAAACCACGCTAAGGGCACATTCAGAGCCAGGCTCTCAAGGAGCGATACCAGATAGTTGAGTTGTATATGGCCTATGCCCTGAAAATAGTTCTTGAACAGCGCATTGATGCATGCCGGGATGAGCGCGGCAGAAAAGAGCCTGATTCCCACAAGGGCCATTCCGTAAGTTCCGGATCCATATCTGAAAAAGAGACTCGTGGTATAGGGAGATGCAAACTCTATGATGAGCACCGAGGCTGTGGCGATCGTGAGTGTATATCGGATGAAGTCTGACAGAAAGTCTCTGAGCTGTTTTTTGTCATTCTCGTTGTACAGGAGTGATGACAGCATGAGCATGACACTGCCTCCCCCAAGCCCTATGCAGTACAGCAGATTGACGATCGAGTTCACGACGGAAAGGGCTGCGACTGCATCGTTGCCTGCCAAACTGAACAGCATGATGTTAAAACAATAAACACGCAGCACATAGAGCACTTGCGAAATGATAATGGGGCTTCCATTTCTTATGATGCCTGCGGCCTTTTCCATGCTGATCCCCCTAAAGGAAAAGCGGAACAGGCAGTCTCTGCTGAAGAAACACCGAAGGCATAACAGCACTGCCAAAAGACAACTCAGAGAGGATGCGATCCCTATCCCAAACATACGCATGTGCAAAACTGCAGCAAACACATAATTCAGCACCAGATCTGAGATAATCACTGTTATCACCGATGCCATCAATACCTTACGCTTACCCATGGCTTGAAGATATGGGCCTGTCAGGCAGTAAAAGAACATGAATATGATGCCGGGGACATAGCCTCTGATATAGCCTGATGTTTGAGCAAACACCTGGGCATCCCCGCCGGAGCTTCCTGCCCCGAGGATATAGCAAAATTGGTCACAGAAAGCAAATACAATGATGATGATGACAGAGCCGACCAGAACAGACATCGCAATCGAAGTGCTGTAGCATGAGTTCGCATCATTTAGGTCTCCCCGCCCGATAGCCCGCGAGCATTCCATCTGGACACCGTTGGCCATCATAAGCCCGATCGAAGCTATCACTATAATCAGAGGGGTGGAGAATCCGTACGCACTCAGTTCGCAATCGCCGAGGAGTTGTCCTATCATCAGATTGTCTATGAGCATACAAAGAGTACCCGTCATTGCAGCCAATATCTGCGGTATTAACATCCTGTGACTAATT
>JBGUKU010000059.1:0-27478 GCA_045114615.1 Anaerovoracaceae bacterium | reverse complement strand
CACTACCTACTGCAGGGAGCTTGAAATAGAAGAAAAGAGCATCCACAAAGTCAGGAAGACTATGATCTCAGCTATGATCGATGGAGGTCTCAATCTTAATACTTCAAGACAGATTGCCGGTCATATGGATGAAAAAACAACTTTAAATAATTATTATTTCGACAGAAGTGATGAGGTTGAGAAGTATAACAACTTCGTAAGAGCACTAGCCTGATCACAAATTACCGCAGGTGTATCCAGAAACGACTGAGTGTATCCAGATTCTGGATACATCTGCACAGCTAAAAATCTTATTACACAAATCTTTCAAACCCAGTCTTTTCAACCCTTACAAAGCAAAAGAGCCGTTCACAGAACGACTCTCGGATGGCGGAGAGAGAGGGATTTGAACCCTCGCGCCGGTACTACCGACCTACTGGTATTCGAAGCCAGACCCTTCAGCCACTTGGGTATCTCTCCACAACGCGTGTATTTTAGCATAATAGGAACTCATAAACAAGAGTTCCTATTACCTCTTTTTGATCTTTTGCAGTATAACCCCAAGCAGCATGATCAGCACCATAATGGTTCCGACGATGGCAGTTGTGCGGTTGGTTATATAAAGATATGACGGCAGCCAGCCCGGCTCTACATCCTCTCCTGCATAAAGATAGCCTTCTCCGACTTGTTCCTTGTTAGCATAAATGTATAGTTTGCCTACTTTTTCACCTTTTCTGACCGGTGCCTCAAGTATGTCCATCTCGGTCTTTACTTTGACTCCGCTCGCCTTCTGGCTTTTCGGATATGCGTATCTCAGGCCTTTCACATCGAGAGATACTTTTGACTTAACGCCATGCTTTACCCAGGTGTTGCAGACATTTTTATCGCTGTCCGTAACGATGAATCCCGGAGTCAGATCATGAGCGACTTTAATGAGCTTAGTCGGATCTTCCGCCCTTCCTTTCGCAGTATCACCCAGAAGCACAATAATGGCACTAAGTCCGCTCTCCTTGAATCCGAGTGTGATGGTGCACTGGCTTTCAGACCAACTGCCGGTCTTTCCGAATGTCAGTCCTTCAAGATTGTTGGTGGCTTTGAGCAGGGCATTTTCCATCTTGAGTTTGCCGCTCTTGTTTGTAGCAGGCATGGTGTATTTCTTGGTAAGGGCTATCTCCCTTAATTTCTCATTCTCAAAACAATGTTTTGTGATGATAGCCATGTCGCGGGCTGTCGTGTAATGGTTTTTATGCTGCCAGCCGTTCGTATTGACGAAATTGGTATTCTCGCAGCCCCACTTTTTGATCGTCTCGTTCATGAGTTTGATGAACTCCTTCTCACTGCCTGAGACAGCTTCGCCAAGAGCTATCGCTCCGTCATTGGCCGACATCATCATCGTTGCATAAATCAGGTCCATAGCCCTGGACTCCTCGCCAGGTTCAAGCTCAAGCTCCATGCCGTCCTCAAGCTCTCTACATGCATTTTTTGAAGCTGTTACGATCATATCCGGATCGAGATTCTCAAGAGCCAGATAAGCTGTGAGTATCTTCGTTATGCTGTAAGGCTCCATTTTCTGATCTGCATTTTTCTCATAAACAGGAATATCCAGATCAGTCGAATACATTATCGCAGCCTTTGCTTTGATTTTCGGTGACTTTGAACCAACCTCACCGTAAGGCCTTAATAAACTGCGGTCATATGACATACCACTGCCCAGAGCTACAGGCAGGTATGAAAACACTATTGTCAGCACAAGAATAAGCAGCACCAGTGCACGGGCTGCCTTAATAAAATCGATTCTTATTCTCTTCTTTTTTTTATATCTCTTTCCCGTTTCTTCTGCCACCGTATGTGTCCCTTTCACTCCCCGCTGTCATATATGACCTTAGGTACTCCTCCGATATAATCATATGACGCGAGTATGTATTCTATTCCTCTGCAGCGCCCTTTTATGCCCGTCCCGTAAGCCGGCATGCCATGCAGATGCCCGTATACGCACTTCCATACACCGTATTCTTCAAGAAGCCTTGTGAACCCGGTCTCCTTTCCGTTTGGTGCTGCTGGCGGATAGTGCAGGCAGGCGATTATACGCGAATCCGGTGCTTTCTTTTTAGCAGCGTCAAGTCCCAGTTTCATGCGACCGAGTTCTCTGGCGTAAATCTTTTCGTCGTGCTCGGTATATTCGTCCGAACCTGGATACGGCCATCCTCTTGAGGCTGTGATCACTATGTTTTCATCCTCTACGACATAACAATCATTCTGCAGGAATATTATATCATCGTAAAGCGAATTCAGGTACTGTATCCTTGACCACCACAGGTCGTGATTGCCTTTTGAGACCAGTTTTTTACCAGGCAAAGCATGGATCCAGTCAAAATCGGCTAATGCCTCATCGATCCGCAGAGCCCACGAAATATCGCCCGGGACCAGTACGATGTCATCATCTGTCACCAGCCTCTCCCAGCTGGCTTTCAGTCTGTCAGGATGATCTTCCCATCCCGGCCCGAACTTATTCATTGGTTTGTCTATATTCTCGTTAAATGACAGATGCAGATCTGCAACAGCAAAAATCTTCACCGTCTATCCTCCCATTTTTTTATTGATCAACAATCGATCTGATCACATATCCCGCCAGGCATAACCCTGCTGAACCCGGGACATAGCTGAGAGTTCCCAGATCTCCATCACGCGGAACAGGCTTTTCTTCAGAATAAACTACAGGCAAATGCTCTATGCCTATTTCTCTGAGCCTCTTTCGCATCACTTTTGCAAGCGGACATGTGGATGTCTTTGAAATATCGGCAACCTTGAATTGTGTATCAAACTTTCCGGCTGCTCCCATCGCAGATACTATGTTTATATCCTTCTCTACAGCAGTCTTTATGAGAGCTGTCTTTGCTAGGACGCTGTCTATCGCATCGATGACCCAGTCAAAAGCGGTAAGATCGAGTAAATCGTCTTCTTCATAGAATCTTGCAAGAGCGGTAACTTTGGTATCCGGATTGATATCCCTTATCCTCTCAGCCATTACATCAGCCTTGTTTCTTCCAAGAGTTGATGTAAGAGCTATGAGCTGTCTGTTAAGGTTGCTCGGCTGCACGCTGTCACCATCCATAACCGTAATGCAGCCGACACCGGCACGCGCAACCGCTTCTGCGGCATAAGAGCCTACCCCTCCAACGCCGACGATAAGCACTGACGATGCCTTAAGACGTGCCAGACCTTCCTCACCTATGAGTTTTAGTGTGCGCGAGTCCCTGTCATTCATCTCTGTACTCCTCTGCTTCTCTTCTGATGCTGTCCAGCACCCTGAAGATATCCCCTTTTGAAAAGCCTTTCCCCTCAAGCTTACGCGCGATCTTTGCGGTCAGTCTGTCATCGACAGTCTTCATCACCGGTGATTCGCCATAAACATCTGAAGATACGAACACCTCCTTCAGCGCTATGTCGAGTGCATCTTCAAACTCATCGACTTTATGCTCATACAGAAAGTCTTCTTTAGCGTTGCGGGCTGTGTCCCTGTCGATACCCTTCTCCATGAGTTCGCGTTCGGCTCTGAGCACACCACGCTTCTTCTCATGGTTATACTCATAATACCTTAATGAATAGAGATAGTCATCAAGATATCTCATACCGATCAGTTCATTGATCGCATCAGTGATCTCACCCTCATTATATTCTTTGCTTTCAAGATGCTTCCTGACTTCTGCGGCCGTGCGCATCCTGCTTGCAAGAAAAGCATACGCAGTCTCCAGTGCCGTTTTCTTATTTATTTTCTTTTTGTCAGTATTGTTCATTAACAGCAGATTCCTTTTACAAGCGCGTGAAATCCGGTTCAGATATGCTGCCAGTATTATATATACACACTGCGGAGTATATTTCCGGCATTGAGGGAAGCTGTACATCGTGAATGATGTATCTGTTGTCATTGATCATGACATATTCGCCGGAAACCGCCGGCAGGTCAGTATCATATACGGTTCCGCCCAGAGCTTTCGTAAGTGCCTCACGTCTTGTCCATATGCGGAAGAATACATCATCTGCGTTCCCGCTGTCAGCATGATCTGTTTCATCTATCTTTGCAGCATCTTCCGGAGCGAACCACCTTTCAGCGATTGCCTTTCTGTTACATTTTCTTCCATTCTGAATATCAAGCCCGCATTCCCTGTCCGCGATAAGAACGGCCCAGATACTCCCGGTATGAGAAATGGAGAAACAGCTGAACCCTTCTATGAATGGCTTGCCGTGTTCTCCCTTCTTCAATGCTCCGGTCAGTGTCTTTGCCTTCTGTTCGTCTCCGGTATGGACTGCGAGAGCCTTCCCGAGCAGCCTGTGACTTTCTTCACGGCTGCCCGTAAATTTGTCAGTATAATATATGATCACTGTGCGAGTTCCCTGAGCGCTTCTTCGAGCACCGCTTCTCCCTCTGCTTCTATATCAGGCGTGATTCCTACACCGTTCACAGTTTCACCGCTTGGTCTGAAGTATTCCGTCACCGTAAGCTTAACAGCAGATCCGTCACTGAACTGGTGCATCATTTGAGTAACGCCTTTTCCGTAAGTCTTTGTTCCGATAACAGTAACAGCTTTGTTATCCTGAAGCGCTGCAGTCAATATTTCCGAAGCGCTTGCGGTGTTCCCGTTTACGAGTACGACCATGTCGAGATCTTCCGAGCTCGCTTTTGAATTGTATACCGTCTCTGATCCGTCCTTTGTGTTTTCACTCATAATCTTGCAGGCAGGAAGCAGATAATCCGCTATCTCAATGCTCGGATCTGTAAGTCCGCCGCCATTGTCTCTCAGATCAAGGATGAATTTCGTGCATCCCTTTGCTTTCAGATCCTTCACAGCCATCTTGAATTCGTCATCCGTGCCTTTTATGAATGATGTAATGTATATGTATCCGACTTCAGGCTGGCCTTCGAGCACATCGTATGCGACGGAGTCTGTTTCAATTTTCTGTCTGTTAAGATTGAAGTCTAACGTTTCTTCACCTCTTTTGACAGTGATCTTCACCTTGCTGCCTGCCTCACCTGTGATCATTCCGACCGCATCATCTACATCAGCAGGTGCCTTTCCGTCGACGCTGACAATGATATCATTTTCCATAATGCCTGCTTCAGCGGCAGGTGTATCATCAAATACTGTCATGATAAGTACGTTATCGCCGTCCTGAACTACGCCTATTCCGACGCCGACATAGTCGCCCATGTATCTCTTCTCGAGTTCCCTGTATTCAGCCGCAGTGTAATACTCGGCGTAGGGATCTCCTATGCTGCTGACGATCTCTTTGAGTTCAGCATCACTTAATTCCTCAGGTTCGACCTGTGCGATAGGATCCTCACCTATCATCTTCATGATCTCGTAATACTTGCCATATGACTTATCAAGATCGATGTAATAATCGTATGCCTCTTCCGTTACAAAGTGCCCCAGGCCAAGCACCTGGGTGCATAATACGATTACTGCCAGACATGCAATAGCGCCAAGCAGGAACGATGCCAGAACACCGAATCTCTTTGGCTTTTTTGTATCTTCCGGCTTCTCCGGCACGTCCACAATAAGCGGTTCGTCGGTCACACCATCATCCACGTTATAGTAAGCCGTGTCTGAGAGCTCGAGTCCCATCTTTTTATCTTCATTTATTTCTTTGATCAGATCTTCATGCATTACTCAGTCCCCGCAGGCAGTATCTCTCTTGCGATCACCTGCACCTTTCTCACGTCTCTCCAGGTATTGATCTCTATATTACAGTATATATCCACCCTGCCCTCATTCACAGCTTCATATGCTTCTGCTGCATTCCTGAAAATGACAGCATCTATGCTTCTGCCTTCCGCTGTGACAAGTGAGAACCTGGCCATTTTATCATCGTCTTTAAGAAATCTCCAGCCCCTTACCTCAGCATTGCGGATCACAAAGACCGGGACCTCGTTGTCCTTACCGCAAGGTTCCAGCATTTGCAGAGCTTCAGCCAGATCCAGATCTATTTCATCGGCTTTCAGCTCAGCATCACTTTCGTGTGTCTCATCAAGAAGATCAGACTTGTCCCTGAGCATAAGCCGTATATCTTCATTGAGGTCTGTTCTCAGTCCGTCCATGCCGGCAGCATCGATAGTGAAGCCACATGCCGCGCTGTGTCCGCCAAAACTGATAAATCTGTCTCTGTATTTGTCGAGCATCTTATACAGGTCCACGCCCGGAATCGATCTTCCGGTACCCTTGTATATTTCACCATTCCTCGATATTACAACGACAGGCCTGTTTATCTTTTCCCTGAGTTTGCCTGCAACTATTCCGAGCACACCTTCGTGAGAGTCATTTATTTCAACTATAACAAAGTCACCCTTGCCAAGCTCATCATCAAGCATGGAGCTGCCTCTTTCATAGGCTTCATCCTGAAGTCTTCTGCGTTCTCTGTTAGCTTCTATCAGTTCAGTGCAGCATTCCCTTATTTCCTGCTCATCATCTGAAAGCAGTAATCTGACACCTAAAGCTGCATCGCCCAGTCTGCCTGAAGCATTGATCTTTGGTGCGATCCCGAATGATATATCACTGGCTTTGAGCGTTCTGTAGTCGAGGGCTGACCTGTCAATCAGTTCTCTCAGTCCCTTGTTGCGGCATCCCAGATGTATGCTGCGCAGACCGCATTTTACTATTGTGCGGTTCTCATCTGTCATAGGCATTATATCAGCGATCGTGCCCACGGTTACAAATTCAAGCATCTCTGCCATCAGCGGTCCCGGAACACTGCGTTCCCGGGCAAGCGCAAGTGCCAGTTTATATGCGACTCCCACTCCTGCCAGACCTTTGAACGGATATTCATCCTCCTCAAGCCTTGGATTGATTATGATCCCTTTGGCCTTGTTTTCACTCATATTATGATGATCTGTCACGAGTGTGCCGATGCCCAGTGAATGAGCATATGCTGTCTCTTCAGCTGATGATGATCCGCAGTCAACAGTTACAATGAACTCCCCGCCGTCCTCACGTATCCTGTCAATCGATTCCCTGTGAAGGCCATAACCTTCATCAAGTCTTGAAGGGATGTAATAAGTAACATTATCGGTCAGTGAGCTGATGACTTTCATTAAAAGGGCAGTCGAAGTGATACCGTCGACATCATAGTCACCGTATATTACAATACGTTTGCCATCATCGATCGCATTTAGCAAAGAATCCACTCCTTCGCGCATGTTAGCGAGCAGGAATGGATCATACGCCAGTCTGGGTTTCGGAGAGAAGAATTCTTCAAGCATCTCCTCTCCGATCCCGCGTGATTCAATTATTTCAAGTATTTTTGAATGTATGGTCATTTGTTGGCTGACAATAATCAGTATAGTGAAAACGGGTTGATGTGTTGTCCGTCCTGGAAAACGGTAAAGTGCAGATGCGGTCCTGTCGAAGCACCTGTGCTTCCGATATATCCCAGCACGCTGCCCTTTGTTACATACTGTCCTTTCTTACAATTATACCCGCTGAGGTGTCCATAGAGAACACTGTATCCGTTTCCAATGGCATATTGTATGCAGTTTCCGTATCCGCCGTACCAGGATGCTCTTGTCACATAGCCATCCGCAATAGCGTATACAGGCGCGCCCTTTGTACCGCTTGTCAGTACGATATCCAGACCGTTATGGAACTCTTTGCCATGGAACGGGCATCTCCTCCATCCATACTTGTCGGAAAGCTCCCAGTTGGCATCGGTTGGCCATGCATACTGACCAGGTGCCAGGTTCAGCTGACCGCCGGCATCGACGATCATCTGCTCAGCTTCTTTCTGCATTCTTTCTGCTTCAGCAGCCATCTCGGCCGCTTCTGCTTCTTTCTGTGCCTGCATGGCGTGCAGCTCGTCAGCTTCTTTCTGATATTTCTTTTTCAGTTCATCTGTTTCGTACTCTTTTGCTTCGAGACCGATCTGCTGATCCACGAGCACAGCCTGCTCGTCCTCAAGTTCAAGCTGCTGATACTCAAGCAATTCCTGCTGTTCTTCCAGCTCTTTCTTGAGTTCCTTGAGCACCTCATAATCCTTCTGCAGCTTCTTCAGGATCTTTTCATCGCTTTCAAGGATCCTGTGTACTACTCCGACATTTGTCAGGAGCTCCTCTATACTCTCAGAGTTGAGAATAACATCAGTCATTCCGGCATTTCCGCACTTGTACATGGCAACCAGCCGGTTGTTCAGAGCAGTGTTCTGATCTTCGATTTCCTTTTCCTTAGCCTTCATTTCAGCCCTTTTGACTTCTATTTCTGCTTTTTTGGCTTCAATTTCGGCTACTTTGTTATCTATCTTTGTCTCAGTATTTGATATCTCGACCTTCTTATTCTCGATCTCACCGGCGAGCTGCTCGAGCTGTCTCTCCGCTTCCTCAAAATTAGCGACTGCCTCTGATGCCTTTTTTGCTACTTCTTTGGCCTCTTTGCGCTTTGCTTCGGTAGCTTCCTGTGCTGCCTTAGCTTCCTCATGAGCCTTGTCGTACTCCTCCTGAGTCACCGCAAAGGATGACATGAAAGATGCCGAAAACAGCGAGACGATCAGCATGAGCACTAATATTAAGCTTAACTTCTTTCTATTAATCATCCTGCTCCGCCCATTCTATACATTGAGGAATCTTCTTATTGATATCGCACTTCCGATAACACCGATCCCAATGCCAAGGCACAGGAACATTATCAGCAGTACATTTGTGATCTGATCTGCAGGTACGACTGACACCGAAAGGATCCTCGTAATATCTGAACCGACTATACCTGTAATTTTCGTATATATCAGGTAAGTGAGTCCTGTTGCTATGATAGATGACAGCACGCCTACGATTATGCCGCCCCAGATGAACGGCGCTCTTACGAACCAGTTGGTCGCGCCGAGATATTTCATTATACCGATCTCTTTTTCTCTGTTGAACACCGTGAGTTTGATGGTGTTGGCCACGATTACTATCGACACTATCACAAGGAATGCCATGGCTATCAGCGATCCCACCTCTATGAAGTGTGATATCTGTGCTAGTTTTTCTATAGTATCGCGGTAATAAACGACATCATCCACTCCTTCAATGCCTGGTGCGGATGCTGCGACATTGTTAGCCGCGTCCTTATCGCTCACATTTACGGTATAACTTTCAGGCAGCGGATTTTCAGGGAGATTCTCCAGAAGATATCCATTATCTCCCCAGCTCTCCTTCAGAATAGCCAGCGCCTGGTCTTTGTTGACGTATTCAACTTTATCGACACCCTGAATCTTTTTTATTGACTTTCCCGCAGCCTCTGTTACCTCTGCCGAAGTACCGTCTTTCATGTATATCTGAATCACGTTGTAATCCTTACCAATGGACTTGGCAAAAAGATTGACATTAACAAACGCCACAAAGAACAGTCCCAGAATCAGCATCATTGCTGTGATGGCAAGGACAGATGTAAAGTACATACCCTTGTTGCGTCCCATCTGGGAAAATGCCTGCTTAAGATTGTATCCTACTCTACTCATAGACATCCTCCCCACCATTCAGATAGGTGTCAACAAGGCTGTCATCAAATGCGGAAGGTTCAGGGATCGCTATAGTCCTGCCCCTGATGCTCTCATTGCCTCTTCTGATCTGGGCCTGAGCTGCAATAAGTTCCTGCGGATCAAGGAATGTAGTGAAGCCCGGAACATAGATGTCATCCTCTTGTTTTTCAAAGCCGTAGCTGCCTTCTTCATCACGGACGATTCTTCCGTGATCTATGGCTACTACTCTCTTGTTCATCTTATCTACAATATCCTTGGCGTGAGTCACCATCAGGACGGTAGTTCCCCTTACATTGATCTGTTCAAGAAGTCCCATTATATCCATCGCTGTGATAGGATCGAGATTGCCCGTAGGCTCGTCGCAGATCAGCACTCTCGGTTTATTGACAATCGCTCTTGCTATGCCGACTCGCTGCTGTTCTCCTGCAGACAGCTCATCAGGATATCTGTTGGCTTTGTCAGCTATATCCACCAGATCGAGTACATAAGGCACTCTTTCCTTGATGTCCCTTCTGCGCTTGTGAAGGACTTCCATCGCGAAAGCCACGTTCTCATAGACTGTCTTCTTTTCGAGAAGTCTGAAGTCCTGGAACACCATGCCGATCTTCTGTCTGATTTTCGGTACTTCGCGTTTTTTGATCCTGGTAATATCCTTGCCTGCGAGAATGATCCTGCCGCTGTCAGGCTCTATCTCCTTAAGGATGAGCTTAATAAACGTTGTCTTTCCCGCACCGCTTGGCCCCACAAGAAAAACAAAGTCGCCACTGTTAATATGCACGCTGGCATTTATCAGGCCGACATTGTCTCCATACTTTTTTGTTACGTTATTGAATACTATCATGCCTAAAGTTCCGCTCCTGCTGAAAATACAGCTCTTTTTCGCAGATTAATACGCAATCATTATACATTTAGGCATATTGCTATTATCTCAAACTTAATGAACTTTCATTTTCTGGCAGCTCCCGTTTTTCTTGCTGCATCAGCTACTGCAGCAGACACGGCAGAATCTACTCTTTTGTCAAAAGCTTTCGGTATTATGTAGTCTGCAGACAGTTCCTCATCATTTATAAGACCTGCAAGAGCTTCTGAGGCTGCCAGTTTCATTTCTTCGTTTATAGTCTTCGCTCTGCAGTCGAACGCACCGCGGAACATCCCCGGAAAAGCAAGGACATTGTTGATCTGGTTCGGGAAGTCAGATCTTCCGGTAGATACAACGGCAGCACCGCCGGCTTTTGCCTCATCCGGGAAGATTTCAGGCACCGGGTTTGCACAGGCAAAAATAACAGGATCCGTATTCATTGTCCGGACCATTTCTGCAGTTACCAGACCGGGAGCTGAGACTCCTATGAAAACGTCGGCGCCCCTAAGTGCGTCTGCAAGAGTCCCTTTTTCACCATGTATGTTTGTACAGTCAGCCATTTCTTCCTTTATGTAATTCATTCCCTCTGTGCGGCCTTTGTAGATAATTCCTCGTATGTCGGTCATGATCACGTTAGCAAACCCATAGGAAAGCAACATTTTGCATATTGAAACCCCTGCAGCACCTGCCCCGGATATGACTACCTTCACTTCTTCCTTCTTCTTTTTCACAACTTTAAGCGCATTTATGAGGCCGGCCAGAACGATCACGGCAGTTCCGTGCTGATCATCATGAAAGACCGGGATATCGCATCTTTCCTTCAGCCTGCGCTCTATTTCAAAGCATCTAGGTGCGGAGATATCTTCAAGATTGATACCTCCGAATGATCCGGATATCTGATATACTGTCTCAACTATAGTGTCCACATCCTGTGACCTGATGCACAGAGGAAAAGCATCTACGCCGGCAAATGCTTTGAACAGCACGCATTTGCCTTCCATTACAGGCATTCCTGCCTCTGCTCCTATATTGCCAAGGCCCAGAACAGCCGAACCATCAGTTATGACCGCACAGGTATTCCATCTTCTTGTAAGCTCAAAGCTCATATCAGGATCCTTCTGTATCTCAAGGCATGGCTGCGCTACCCCCGGAGTATAAGCAATTGAGAGTTCTTCATCGTTGCTTACACTTACCCTCGGAGTCACTTCTATCTTTCCACGCCAGAGCTCATGGAGTCTTTTTGATTCAGCTGCATAATCCATAGTTTTTCTCCCTTTGTAAATCTTTGCTAAACATCCATGACTTTAGCACTGTTTGTATTTTTATTCAATATCAATTCAGCTCTGCCCCGCTTGATAACAGCACGGTTATGTAATAGACTAAACCGGAACGGGGGAATTTATATGACCATTGAAGAGAAAAAAAGAAAATTTACAGATATAATGGCCTCATTCATAGGGCACACAGCGGTCCATCTGCCTGATGATGTCGTCTCAAAGCTCGAAGAGCTCAGAACCGCCGAGAATGATCCTGCCGCACTGAGCATCTACGACATGATGTTTGAAAATATGAGGCTTGCAGCGAAGCTCGGAAGACCGTCATGTCAGGATACAGGTCTTGTGCAGTTCAGGATAGAATGCGGGAGCCGCTTTCCTCTTATCCATCAGCTGAACGATGTTCTGCATGACGCTGTCAGAAAAGCTACCGCAGAAACACCTCTCCGTCCTAACGCCGTAGAGGCCTTCGATGAATACAACACCGGAAACAATACAGGCACGGGAGCTCCTGCCTTATTCTGGGACATTATCCCGGACAGCGACAGCTGCGGTATATATACATATCTTGCAGGAGGCGGATGTTCACTCCCGGGACAGGCAATGGTGCTGATGCCGGGCGATGGTTACGAAGGTGTGGCCCGCGTCATTCTGGATCGCATAACTTCATATGGACTGAATGCCTGCCCTCCTCTTCTTGTCGGAGTGGGAATAGCCGGCTCGATAGAAACTGCCGCATTGCATTCAAAACTTGCCTTACTAAGACCTGTTGGTTCGCATAACCCAAACGAAAAAGCCGCCGCAATGGAACGCTTGCTGGAGGACAGCATCAATGCGATTGGCATAGGTCCTCAGGGGCTTGGCGGCAGCAGCTCTGTATTAGGGGTGAATATCGAGTATTCGGTAAGACATACAGCTACAATAGGCGTTGCAGTAAGCTTTGGATGCTGGACCCACCGCAGAGGTCACATTATATTTGACAGTGATCTCAACTGTTCTACAGATACACATCATGGTTTTACTTGCGGGTGCTGACCGTTTCAGGCGAAAGGTTTAACATAAAGATGACAGAACTAATCAACGGAAGGACCGTTCTCACAACACCGTTCTCAGATGAAGACATCCGTGCTCTGCGTGCAGGCGATGTCATATTTATAAACGGAGACGTCGTCACAGGGCGTGACGATGTTCATATAAGGGTCACAGTTGAAGGTATGGATCTGCCGGCTGAAATACGCGGCAAGGCTCTCATGCATGCAGGCCCGATTGTTGCAGGATCTGCTGAAAGCGGATACGGGATGATCTCCATAGGACCGACTACATCGATGCGGATGGAGAGATTTGAGTATGATTTTATAAAGAAGACCGGTGTCAGACTCATTATAGGTAAAGGCGGCATGGGAGCGCGTACAGCAGAAGCCTGCAGCAAATTCGGAGCGGTACACTGTGTGCTCCCCGCTGGGAATGCAGTCGTAGCTGCTCTGTGTACCGAAAAAATAACCGGTGTGGACTGGCTTGACCTCGGCATGCCGGAAGCTCTGTGGAACATCCGCGTAAAAGAACTGGGACCGCTTATCGTATCTATAGATACCAGAGGCGAAAACCTGTTTGATGGAAAAAAGAAGGATTATGCCGTAAGAAAAGAAGATCAGCTGCAAAAGATAATTGAAGAGCTGGGATCTGTCCTTAAATAAAACTGCCGGTATGATGCAGCTGCATCATACCGGTCTTTTATTACTTTTCTATGAAATTCCTAATGTAGTCTATCTGCTTTCTTACCGAATCCGGGCTCGTACCGCCGGCGGAATTCCTTTTTTCCATGCAGGTCCTGAGATCCAGTCTCTGATAGATATCCTCCTCTATGAGATCAGAGAACTGTCTGAATTCGTCAAGCGGCAGCTCTTCCAGAGCACATCCCCTGCCAAGGCAATATGATACTATCTTTCCCGATACATTGTATGCATCCCTGAAAGGCATGCCCTTCACTACCAGATAGTCCGCCATATCGGTCGCATTGATATACCCTTTCTTCGCTGACTCGTACATAGCCTCTTCATTGACTTCCATAACATCAACTATCTCAATGAATGCTTCAACACAGAGCTTTACAGTCTCTACCGCATCGAACAATGGCTCCTTATCTTCCTGGATATCCTTGTTATATGCGAGCGGCATGCCCTTAAGTGTAGTGAGTAGTGACATAAGGTCGCCATATACCCTGCCGGTCTTGCCTCTGCAGAGTTCAGCAACATCCGGGTTCTTTTTCTGCGGCATTATTGATGATCCGGTCGTGTATTCGTCAGGCAAACGGATGAATCCGAATTCCGATGTCGCCCACATTATGATCTCCTCAGAAAGGCGCGATATATGCATCATTACAATCGCAAGATCAGACATCAGCTCCACGAAGTGATCTCTGTCGGACACCGCATCCATGCTGTTCATGGCAATGCCTGTAAAGCCAAGCAGGCCTGCTTCATATTCCCTGTCTATATCAAAAGTAGTGCCGGCAAGAGCGCACGCTCCTATAGGAGATCTTTCAAGCATCCTTCTTTTGCAGTCGTCAAGCCTGCTGATATCTCTTTCACACATCATGGCATAGGCCATAAGATGCTGTCCAAAAGAAACCGGCTGTGCATGCTGCATATGAGTGTATCCCGGCATTATGATCCCCGCACTCTTCTCAGCTTTATCCGCAAGCACTCTGAGCAGTTCGCAAAGCAGTTCTCTGATGCTTTCAGCCTCCTCTATGCAGTACAGTTTGGTATCGAGCGCGACCTGATCGTTGCGGCTTCTGGCCGTATGAAGCATCTTTCCGGTATCACCTATTCTCTCAGTGAGTACCTGTTCCACAAACATGTGGATGTCTTCAGCCGTCAGATCGATCTTGAGATCACCTGAAGTGATATCCCTTTCGATACTGTTCAGGCCCTCGATCAGAGCATCTGCTTCCTCACCGGAGATTATGCCCTGCTTCGCCATCATCTTCGCATGTGCGATGCTTCCGGCAATATCTCTCTTGTACAGTCTTTTATCAACACCTATCGAGGAATTGATCTCATCTACCAGATTTGCAGTTGTTCCGGCAGTCCTGCCTGCCCAAAGTTTTTCCATTTTTTAGTCTCTCTTTATCGGATGTGAAATATCTGTAGGTTCGTGCATCGTCTTCTCTCTCATAGCCAGTACTGTGGTCGGGAGGCCCCATGCATTGATAAAGCCTGCAGCCTGGCCCTGATCGTAATCGCTCTCACCGAACGATGCAAGCGACTCAGAATAGAGCGAGTAAGGCGATGTAACGCCTGCAGGTATTATGTTGCCTTTGTAAAGTTTGAGTGTAACTTCGCCTGTCACGTTCTTATTGGCAACATTTGCGAACGCTGTGAGCGCTTCCTGCATTGGCGAGAACCATTTTCCATTATACAGCATATCTGCAAAGTCTACGGCAAGTTTCTGCTTAAGATGCATCGTGTCTTTGTCTACGGTTATCGTCTCAAGCTGGAAATGTGCAGCGTAGAGTATCGAACCGCCCGGGGTCTCGTAGACACCGTGGCTCTTCATGCCGATCAGCCTGTTCTCTACCAGATTCAGGATTCCAATGCCGTTTTTGCCGCCTATCTCATTCAGCTTCTCAATGATCTTGCTGGCTTTCATCTTCTCGCCGTTTACGGAAACAGGAGCTCCTTCTTCGAATGCTATCTTAACATATTCCGGTTCGTCCGGTGCCTGAAGCGGAGAAACTCCCAGCTCGAGGAATCCTTCCTTCTCATACTGCGGTTCAAGTGACGGATCCTCGAGATCAAGGCCCTCATGGCTCAGATGCCAGATATTCTTGTCCTTTGAATAGTTGGTCTCTCTCGAGATCTTCAGAGGTACATTATGTGCCTCGGCATAGTCGATCTCCTCATCTCTCGACTTGATATCCCACTCTCTCCATGGAGCGATGACCTTCATGCCAGGTGCCCATCTTTTTACTGCAAGTTCAAATCTTACCTGATCATTTCCTTTGCCTGTGCAACCATGGCATACAGCATCAGCACCTTCTTCAAGGGCTATCTGTGCAAGCTTTTTACCTATGATAGGACGGGCGAATGCCGTACCCAGCAGGTAACCTTCGTATGTGGCATCCATCTTGAGTGACGGAATGATGACCTCTTCTACCATCTCATCGACCAGGTCTGCGACTATCAGCTTGCTGGCACCTGTCTTCAGAGCTTTCTCTTCAAGGCCTTCCAGCTCATCATTCTGACCTACATTTCCGCAGACAGCGATGATTTCAGGATCATCATAGTTCTCTTTCAGCCATGGGATTATGATCGATGTGTCGAGTCCTCCCGAATATGCCAGAACGATTTTCTTGATCTCTTTCTTCTCCATCTTTCCTGTCCTTTCTATCTTCAGTCCTAAAACACTTTTTTATCTGTATCAGTCAAGCACTTTGTGCAAAGCTTCGAGTGCCCGTTTTATCTCTTCATCACTTATGGTCAGAGGAGGAAGCAGTCTCAGTCTTTGTCCTGCAGGTATAGCCAGGACCCCCTCTTCCATTAACTTGCTCACTGCTTCTGCTCCGGTCATGCCGTCAAGGTCGATACCTATCATGAGCCCCAGGCCATCCAGGCCGGTAACTTTTTTCATCTGTGAAAGCTCACTGCGGATCTTTTCCGACTTTGCTTTAACAGAATCGAGGAATGCATCATCCATAGTATCGAGAACCACACAGGCCCCTGCACAGGCTACCGGATTCATTCCGAATGTGGAACCGTGATCGCCCGGCACCAGCACGTCGCAGGTCTTCGGGCCGCATATGATGCCGCCGATCGGCAGGCCTGCTCCTATGCCCTTTGCGAACGATACTATATCCGGTTTGATTCCGTACTGTTCGAATGCGAAGAGCGTTCCGCTCCGGCCTATGCCTACCTGTACTTCATCGTCTATGAAAAGGATATCCCTGCTCTTACAGAGCTCTGCGGCCTTATCCACAAACTCCTTATCAAGTGCATGGACTCCGCCTTCACCCTGTACGAGTTCCATGAGGAAAGCGCATGGGTCATACTGATCGACCAGTTTTTCTAGTGCTTCAGCATTATCTACTTCCGCATGTACAAAGCCCGGTACCAGAGGTGCGAATACCTCCTGAGCTTCTGCAAGGCCTGTGGCTGTCACAGTTGCCAGTGTTCTTCCATGGAACGACTTCTTAAGTGAAATAATCGTATTTTTCTTGTGATCGGCGAGTGTGTTGCCATACTTTCTGGCGGTTTTTATTGCTGCTTCGTTTGCTTCTCCGCCCGAATTGGCGAACCATACCTTGCAGAGTCCGCTTCTGGTCACAAGTTTTTCGGCAACTAATGGACCTGGTTCGGTATAGTAAAGATTCGAAGCATGCTGTACTTTTTTGAGCTGCCCTATCACAGCATCCAGCCAGGCCTCATTCTGATAACCCAGAGAATTTGCCGCGTATCCGCTGCAAAGATCAACGTATTCCTTGCCGTTGACATCTGTGACTATCGCTCCGCATGCATGATCGACTACTACATCGTAACGGTTATATGTATGGACTATATACTTGGCATCCAGTTCCTTGATATGGCTTCTGTCCATCATTAACTCCTCTCTCTGCTGTAGTATTTTACTCCGTCTTTCATTATCACAGTACCGACACCTCTGTCAGTAAATATCTCCAAAAGCAGGCAGTGAGGAATGCTGCCGTCAAGTATATGCACCCGGTTTACGCCCCCTTCTATTGAGCGGAAGCAGTTACGCACTTTAGGGATCATGCCGCCTGTTATGATTCCATCGTCTATCAGTTTCTCTGCTTCTTCTATAAAAAGCTCAGATATGAATGATTCGGGATCATCCGGATCTGTACATACACCCGGCGCATCCGTCAGATATGCCAGTTTGTCAGCTTTCAGAGCCTTTGCGATCTCTGCCGCAGCATGGTCTCCATTTATGTTGTAGGACTGACCATGTTTGTCCATGCCTATAGGATATATGATAGGCAGAAAGTCATCATTCAGAAGGTCGGTGATTATCTTTGTGTCTACCTCTGCGATCTCACCGACAAACCCTATGTCTTTCATTCCCGGTTTTGCTCTTTTTACTGTGAGCAGTCTTCCGTCTTTGCCGCTGATACCGCATGCCCTTACTCCGAGCTGCTGAGCCATTGTCACAAGATCACTGTTCACCTTGCCGAGAACCATTTCTGCTATCTCAAGTGTATCGGCATCCGTGACTCTCAGACCGTTGATGAACTGAGGCTCTATGCCGGTCTTTCTCATCCAGCTGCTTATCTCGTTGCCGCCTCCGTGCACGATAACAGGTTTGAATCCGACTAGTTTCAGCAGCACAGCGTCCTCTATCACATGCTTTTTTAATTCATCATCTATCATGGCGCTGCCGCCATATTTGATCACTATTACCTTGCGATTGAAACGCTGTATGTAAGGAAGAGCCTCGATAAGCACGTTGGCCTTCTCCATGTATTTCTCTTTTACCATCTGATACCTCTTTTTATGAGCGGTACGAACCGTTTATCTTTACATAGTCGTATGTCAGATCGCATCCCCATGCGTATGCTTCGGCATCTCCGTCATGCAGGTCTGCATCTACCGTTACGTACTCCTTCGAAAGGATTTCAGTTGCAAAGTCATCATCAAACGGTATCGAAGCTGAAGCTTTGCAGACGAGTACTTCACCGGCCTCAGATTTGACGCTTACATCGATATTCGAAGCATCGAAATCCGCATCCGTATAGCCTATGGCACAAAGTATGCGTCCCCAGTTTGCATCGGAGGCAAATACCGCTGCTTTGAACAGTGAAGAGCAGACAATGCTCTTGCTTACCAGTCTTGCTGTCTCCTTATCCGGAGCTCCTGTCACATGCGCTTCAAGAAGCTTTGTGCAGCCCTCTCCGTCTCCTGCGATCTTCTTTGAAAGCTCTACGGCTACGATATGAAGTGCTTCACAGAACGCATCATACGCTTCTCCTGTTTCGCATATCTCCGGGTTGCCTGCCAGGCCGTTCGCGATCACTACTACTGTATCGTTGGTGGATGTATCTCCGTCAACACTGACCTGATTATAGCTGTCAGCTATCTCTTCATGCAGAGCCTTGCTGACGAGCTCCTTGCTGATGGCACAGTCCGTAGAAATAAAGCTGAGCATGGTACCCATGTTAATATGTATCATGCCGCTTCCCTTTGCAATTCCTCCGAGAGTGCATACGGTGTCTCCTACTTCGAACTGCACAGCGCACTCCTTGATATATGTATCAGTTGTAAGTATAGCGAGCGCAGCATCCGCGGATCCTGTCCTCGAAAGGTTTCCTGCAAGCTCAGGCATTGCTTTCTCAAAAGGCTCTATCGGAAGAGGAACTCCTATGACTCCGGTTGCAGCCGGCAGAACGTCATCAGCCTTTATACCAAGACACTCCGCAGCGATCTGAGTCGCCTTTTCTGCGACCTCTTCACCGTCAGGCGTGCATGTATTTGCGTTTCCGCTGTTGCACAGCACAGCCTGAGCTACTCCATTGGCAAGGTGCTTTTTGGTAACGGCGATATGAGCTGCCTTTACCTTGTTCTTTGTATATACCGCAGCGGCATTGCCCGGAACCTCACTGACTATTAGAGCCAGATCCGGCTTTTCCGAGTTTTGCTTAATTCCGCTGTATATTCCTCCTGCTTTAAATCCTGTTGCAGCTGTGACACCGCCTTCGATTTTCTTTATCATATATCCCTCCTGTAACATCTCATTGAAGCTCACTTAAGGGTCCTATACCAGACCCGCAGTCTCTTCAGCCCCAAGTACTATATTCAGATTCTGTACCGCCGCACCCGACGCTCCCTTACCGAGATTGTCATACGAAGCGATCAGAAGCATTCTTTCTTCATTGCCGGTCACGTATATCTCCATGCCGTTACTGCCCGCCATAGGGTTTGAATACACTTTGCCGGATTCCGGTGCCTCATCATATACGGTGATGAGAGGTTCATCATCATATCTGATATGTAAAGTTTTCTTTACATCGTCTATGCCGGCTCCGTTTTTCAACATCGATGTGTGTACAGGTACAGTCATCACCATACCGCTGTAAAAGTCAGCGACCACCGGGCTGAAGCAAGGTGCGTTCAAAAGGCCCGTCATAGTTACCATCTCAGGCAGGTGCTTGTGCGTCTGTCCCAGCGCATACTGGCCCGGTGAATCAAGGACCGTATCTCTTCCATCATTCTCATAGTCAGCGATCATTTTTTTACCGCCGCCCGAGTATCCTGTAACGCAGAAGCATGTAAGAAGAGCTTCCCTGTCCAGAAGGCCTGCCTCAATGAGCGGTCTTATCAGAAGTATAAACCCGCTGGCGTGACAGCCAGGATTGGCTATTCTTGTGCTGCTGCGGATCTTATCTCTCTGACCTGATGTCAGCTCCGGCATACCATAGATCCAGTCCGGATCTGTGCGGTGTGCAGTCGATGTGTCAATTATGACTGAATCTGCAGGAGCAGCAACTGCTATCTCTCTTGAAGCCTGATCAGGAAGGCACAGGATGCTTACATCCGCCTTTTTTATCATGTTCACGCGGGCTTCTGTATCCTTGCGCTTTTCAGGATCGATTTCCAGTATTGTTATGTCGGAACGCCCTGCCAGATATTCATTTATTCTGAGCCCCGTAGTCCCGTGAGCTCCGTCTATAAATACTTTGTACATTTTTCTCCGTTATTCGATTACATAAGGTGCTGCGTCAGCCGGTATAGGGCACATATACTCTTCTCCGCCAAGCCGTGCAGCGTGCTCTGCACGAGCATCTTCTATAAGTGAGACGTTCCCGAACAGATCTGCAGCGGAACATGCCAGAACCTTTGCAGCGTATATCATGCCCTTGTCTCCTATCGTCGAAGCACCGCATGATACATTCTGCCAGGAATGCCCCGGCGAGTGCGCAGTGAAACATACTGTGTTGAACTGCGCGGCTGGCGTCTGCCAGCTGACGTCACCGACGTCAGACGAGCCGGGTTCGAATTCACTGCCGCTGTAGAAAGGCATCAGGAAATCGTTCAGATACTTCTTTCCATGGTCCGACATTTCCCATACCTTCTCCCTTATGCCTGTATCGAACTGTGCTCCCGTTCCGGGAACCTCATTTGAAGGAGGGCATTGAGCATCGAGTTCTGCGGCAAATGCACGCTCTTCCTCAGTATATTCAGGCATAGGTACGTACTCCATGTTGCTGTATAACAGTTTCTCGAGAGTCATATTAGGGATCGCATTTGCAGTCCCGTCCACAAATATCCTCTCGAATGTCGTTCCCGTCATCAGAGCAGCGCCTTCAGCACATTTATCCACGCGTTCCTGCAGTTCGAGGGTATCTTTTACAAGCACCGATCTCACCATGTACAGGACTGATGCATGAGGCTGCACAACGTTAGGTGAAAGGCCTCCGCCATCAACTATCGCATAATGGAGGCTGCATTCCTTTTTCATGTGCTCTCTCAGATAATTTGCTCCCACATTCATGAGTTCAACTGCATCCAGAGCCGATCTTCCGTTTTCAGGATCTCCAGCGGCATGGGCTGCTATCCCTTTGAATTTATAGAGCACCTGCGTGCAGGAGTTGTTGGTACCTGTTATTACCTGGTTCTCACATCCCGGATGCCATGTAAGTGCGCAGTCCAGAGACTTCCACATTCCCTCACGGGCCATGAAGGCCTTTGAAGCTCCGCCCTCTTCACCCGGACATCCGAAGAATATGACAGTCCCGTCAGTCCCGGTTTCCTCAAGATATTTCTTTACAGCTACAGCGGCTCCGAATGAAGCAGCACCAAGCATGTTGTGTCCGCAGCCGTGTCCGCTTCCTCCGGGAACAAGTTCCTCATGATGAGTGCATGCGGCTTTCTGCGAAACTCCTGATAATGCATCAAATTCTCCGAGTATGCCTATTACCGGCTTCCCGCTTCCGGATACATATTTACCCGAGAAAGCGGTCGCGATATCCGCATGCCCTGTCTCCACTTCGAAGCCATGTTCTTTCAGTTTCTCAATGTAGAGAGCAGCAGACTTCGTCTCCTTGAGAGAAAGCTCTGCAAACTCCCATATGCTGTGTGAGACCGCTGTGATCTCATCAGCGAGCGTATTATCTATATAGCTAATAATGTCGGTTTTATTCATATATTTACAAAACTTTGCTCAGGAAGTCCTGCAGACGCGGATCTTTTGGATCCTCAAATACCTGTTCAGGAGTTCCTTCCTCTTTAATATATCCTTCGTCCACGAACAGGACCCTGTTCGATACCTCTCTGGCGAATCCCATCTCATGAGTGACTATGACCATCGTCATTCCGGCCTTAGCCAGTTCCTTCATAAGATCAAGAACCTCACCAATCATCTCCGGGTCGAGCGCCGATGTAGGCTCATCGAAGAGCATAACATCGGGATTCATTGCAAGGGATCTCACGATGGCGATACGCTGCTTCTGGCCGCCTGAGAGTTTCGATGGATATACTCCGGCCTTATCCTCCAGGCCGATACGCTTCAGAAGAGTCATTGCCTGTTCGCGGATTTTCTCCTTCTCAGCGTTCAGATCCTTTACTTTGTTATATTTTGCAGTCTCGATCGGCGCCAGCATGATGTTGTCGAGCACATTGAGGTTGTTGAACAGGTTGAACTGCTGGAATACCATGCTCATTTTGCGGCGCCCGAGGTTGGTGTCAATATGGTTTTCTTTGTAAATTTTCTCCATGAGAGCCTTGTATTCAGGCCCTTCCTTTGAATGCTTCTCCTGGAGAAGGTCCTCACTTTTGATCTTTGATATGGCATCCATATCCGCCATGCCTGACGTAAGCAGTTTCTTATAAGTGTTTGATGCGCGGATGACATCATAGTGCAGATACGGGTCCACAGGTGTCATTAGCTTTCCCTCGATCCACACCTCACCGAATGTAGGCTCCTCAAGGAGGTTCATGCAGCGAAGCAGTGTCGATTTGCCGGAACCGGAGGCACCTATGATAGAGATGACCTCTCCCTTGTCGACCTTTGTGGATACACCCTTCAGCACTTTGAGGCTTCCGAAGTTCTTGTAAATATTCTTTATATCGAGCATGTTCTGGTCATGCATTATCTTCTTTTCCATAGTTTTTTCAGCAAACAGCTATGCGCTTGCCTTCATCCTCCTTTCGGCTATTCCGATCAGCTTCGACAGTGTGAATGTCATCACGAAATATATGATACCGATATCCATCAGTGTCGGAACTGTATTAAAGGTAACGCCCTTTATGACCGCGTATGTGGTCATGAGCTCGCCGACGAAGAAGTTTGATGCGAGAGAAGTCTCTTTGATTATTGTGATGAACTCATTGCCCAGTGCAGGCAGAATGTTTTTTATTGCCTGTGGCATCACGACCTTAGTCATGGTAGTTCTGGAAGTCAGACCGAGAGCCCTCGCAGCTTCAGTCTGTCCCTTGTCAACAGCATTGATACCGGAGCGGATGATCTCCGAAACATAAGCCGCTGAATTGAGTGTAAGGCCGATCGCAACGCAGGCGATAGGCGTAGGATCCAGTGAAGTAAGCATCATAGGCACTATGAAGTACGCTATATAGAGCTGAAGCAGCGCAGGCGTTCCACGCATGATCTCGACAAACGCCGTAATGATAAAGTTCAGTAATTTGAACCGGCTCATCTTGCCGATAGCAAGAAGCGAACCAAGTATGGCTCCAAAAAATACCGCTATTGCTGACAGCAGCAATGTATATCCGATACCGGTCCAAAGCAGGCCTTGTCCGATATAATATGTTACGAAAATATCCCACATGTCATGGAATATGCTTCCAAGTGTCATAAACGAATCCTCCGTCTGTTTCAGTCCTGCGGCTGTTCCGCGGACTCATTTTCCTAAAATGAGGGGCTTTCCTCAGGAAAGCCCCTGCAAAACATTTCTCATTCTAAAGTCTTTTTCCTAAAGCTTACTCAGTAATCTTGTTACCCTGATCATCATATCCGAGCTCATCGATCGTCTTGATATTACCGAGCATCTGTGCTGCGTCATACCATGCATCGGCTACGCCATCTGCCTTCTGCTGAGCGATCACTTCGTTGACCTGCTCGCCGAGTTCTGCATTGTCCTTATTTACTAGAACTACGTTGTTCTTATATTTCTCATCGATTTCGAACTGGAATCCGCTTGCAACAAGCTTGCCGTCATTTGCAGAGATGAATGATTCTCCGTTGCCCTGAGCAACAGCAAGAGCATCGATCTTGCCTGTCAGAAGAGCTGTGCAAAGGTCATTGAGGTCTGTCATCAGAACACATTCAGCATCCGGAAGCTGTTCCTTTACGAGGAGTTCCTGAAGCGATCCGCCCTGAGCACCTACCTTGAGGCCTGCATAGTTCTCAGCTGCAGTCAGCTTGCCGTCGTTTTCTGCAGTTGTGATAACAACCTGCTCAGTCTCATTTTCGCCTGCTTCGTACCAGTCTGTGATGAAGTAGTTCTCAGCACGCTCAGCAGTCCAGCTGAATCCGGAGATTCCGAGATCTGCATTTCCTGTCTGAACAGCAGTCATTACAGCATCGAATGACATCGGCTTGATAACGAGCTTCTTGCCCAGATGATTTGCGATATACTTTGCAAGCAGTACGTCATATCCTACATACTGATCATCTCCGCTTCTTGAGAGGTCTACGAATTCCATAGGAGCAAAGTCCGGTGACATGGCTACAACGATCTCTTCATCTGTGTCAACAGCTTCGCTGTTGAGCCCCTCAAGGATCTTGTCGTATGCTGCAGCAGCTGAATCAGTGTTGCTGCTCTCTGCGCTTTCTGCGGTTTCTGCAGGTTCTTCACTGCTTCCGCCTCCGCATGCGCTGAGTGCGAGTGTGAATATCATTGCAAGTGCAAGTAAGAGTACTAATGATTTCTTTTTCATGATTTGTTCTCCTTTTTACAAATATTTGGTTTCTACGCGTATGACTATACTATCCCTTGTATATTTATTCAACCTTTATTTTGAATATTTTTAACATTTTTGTGCATTTTTATACATACACATAAAAACAAAAGCGGGTACCTGCCCGCTTTTGTTAATCGCTCAATATTCTTTAAATGTATTGTTCTGTTAGAGCATCTCGATGAACGCTGCGATACGTGTATTCAGCTGAGCTACATCTGCTGTAGAATAGTCTGTCTCAACATGGAAGTATGGAACATGTTTCTCTTCTGTGCAGAATCTTTCGATCGACTTTGACTCTACATTATATGTATGGCAAGCCTGGAGTGTCATCTCGATTACTCCGTCTGCCTTATACTCGTCGATAGTTCTGCCGAGCAGATCATATCTGTTAGGGTTAGGTGTCATTACTGAGCAGCCGATCTGGAGATATCTGTATGCAACTGCTTCCCAGATGTCCTCTGCATCCTCATCGATAAGTCTGTCATACTGCTTAGCGCCAACGCAGTTCTCCATTGCTACAACGACTCCGCCGTTATCTTCGATAGCTTTGAGAACCTTCTCAGTAACTCCGCCGATAGGACATCCTGTAACTACGATACGTGCTTTCTTGTCGAGTTTCTTGCCTTCAGCATATTCCTTCTCGATCTTCTCCTGAACAGCTGCCATTTCCCCAGGAATAGTTGTGTGGTCGAATTTGAATCCGCTTCCGTAGAGAACGTGGAACATATCAAGTCCGGATACCGGGCATGGATCATTCTTCATTGTATCAATGAGTTTCTTCTTGGCTACTCTTATCTCGTTCTCGAGTTTAACAGCCTTACGCATATCGTCATCTGTGATGGTGATCTCGAACTTCTCCTCAACGTATTTTTTGAGTCTCAGAAGCTCTTCCTTGTAAAGCGCAAGTCCCTTCTCACTCTGGGAATTAGGAAGATCCATAACGAATACATCCTTGAAGTCGCTCATAAGCTCGTACATCTTCTTCTTTCCGTCGCAGGTATTCTCACCGATGACGATATCGCTGAAGTAGAAGAACGGGCACTTGTCTGCCTTAGCGAATCCATAGCTGGACTTGATCAGCGGGCAGAGGTTTGCAGGGAGATCCTTTTCAGCAACAGGGATCGTCTCACCCGATGTTGAGCAGAGACCTACTGTAGCAGCTCCTGCAGCTATAGCAAGTTCCTGTGGGAAATATGTGCAGTATGATCCGATTACAGGGATGCCCTGATCCTTTACCTTCTTAACATTGATAAATGCATTTCTTCTTGCTTCTGCGAATTCTTCAAATACCGCAGGCAGTTCTTTAATGATTTCCATAAAGCTGAACCCTCTTTCTCCTCTAAATTTATTATACAGCCGCAGTAAGCGACCCTTACCTTTTAATTATACGAGTAAAATAACAGAGGCAACTATAGAATAAATCTATAATTGCCCCTTAATATTATGTGTTTTACAGATCAGCATTAAGCAGATCAACATCGATCGGATGTCTGCCAAATATACGTGCTGCGTCCATAAGTGCCTGCAGATTCTCTGCCGGCGTGTCCATAGGAGTCTGGCATCCCGAAGTCAGGGTAAATCCGTTAGGTGAATCCCATGCCTTTCTTATGCACTCCTTGCTTGATCTCAGAACGTCCTGAGGTGTACCGAGTCTGATGACATCTACCGGAGGTACATTGCCCTGAATAGCCATGTGAGGACCGAGCACTTCCTTTGCCTCTTCCAGGTCCTCAATATTATCAAGGCCGAAGCATCCGATGCCCGTCTCATTCAGAGTCTCCCATAGTTTACGGCTTCCTCCGCAGATGTGAAGGCCGCAGCCTCCGCCGTTCTTCTTTATGAAGTCGACATTGTGCTGGAAGTACGGAAGTGAAAATTCTTTATACTGCTTCACCCTGAGAAGCGATGTGGTGCTTACAGGATCCGCGAACCCGACACCTACTCCCATCTCGAGCATGCGGGCTATATATCTCTCATTATTCTCGGTGATGACTTCCATAAGCTGCTTTACTTTATCAGGCTTTTTTATCATACCGATGAGAAGCTTCTCTGTTCCGACGACCATAGCAGCAATGGTGAACGGGCCGGTAACTGTACCGCTGACAGGCACCTTGTCACCGAGCTCCTTTTTTACCATACTGAGGCCTTCCAGGATTATAGGGAGTCTGCCGTCCTTATCAACATCGACCAGTTTAGCCTTATCCACATCATCCAGGCTGTCAAGTGCAGGTTTCTCAAGCTGGGCAATATTGTGATCAAAATATCTGATTTTTGACCCCATTGCTTCCGCCATTCCGCGCAGTGTAGTCGACAGACCTGCACCGTCTGAATGGAAAGTGTCATATATATACTGCTCGAGTTCGAGCATCTTCTGGGATGAGAAGTAATAGTCCTTTACCTTCAGTCCGATCATCGGTGCAAGAGTCTCTCCCGTATCGATGCAGCACATGATACGGTCTACTTCCTTGCCTTCACTCAGCAGTCTGTCCCTTTCAATGGCCGTGAGCTCATCCTTAGGTATTTCCAGTCCGTGTCCGTATTGTTCGATTATACCCATTTTTTACTTCCTCTTTTAAGTAAGCAATGCCGGAGACCCAGATTAGGATCCCGGCATAGACTCACGTTTTTTTATGGAGATATTAGTTGTTGATAACCTTGTTCTCTTTCCAGTCCCACTTGCCCTTGAGTGTGATGTTCTCATACCAAGGAACGAAGTAAGAAACGATAGCGAATGCTGCGAGCAGGAAGAGGTACCAGTTTCTCGGGATGATGTCGAGCGGGCTTACTCTTCCCTCGCACATGCTTGCAACTACGAGGAACTGAGCTCCGTAAGGGATGAGTCCCTGCATGATGCATGTAAACATATCGAGGATAGAAGCAGTCTTCCTAGGGTCGATATCATACTTCTCGCTGATCTCTCTTGCCATAGG
>JBGUKU010000058.1:0-6192 GCA_045114615.1 Anaerovoracaceae bacterium | reverse complement strand
TTGATATGATGACTAATTGGAAAGATGTTTATCCACGGCCGCAACTGGTAAGGGAAAAGTGGCTGAGTCTTGATGGTAAATGGACATTCAGCATCAAGAAGACAAATGAGGCGGGTATTCCTGAAAAGCCGAAAACCATAAACGTGCCTTTCTGTCCGGAAAGCATGCTGTCCGGACTCAACAGGCTTACCCGCAAAGACGAACTCATGCTGTATGGGCGCGGTTTCAGAATTCCAGAAGACTGGGAGGGCATGAGACTGATCCTTCATATGGGAGCTGTCGATCAGACTGCAAAAGTGTATATTGACGGCAAATATGCAGGCTCTCATGAGGGCGGATATCTGCCTTTCAGCTTCGATATAACGGAACTGCTCAACGAAGGCAAAGACACAGTTCACAGTGTTATAGCAGAGGTGCGCGACACTCTGGATCATAAATACCCATGGGGTAAACAGAAAACCAGGAACGGAGGCATGTGGTATACACCTGTATCCGGCATCTGGCAGAGTGTCTGGCTCGAGCCTGTACCTGAAAAGCATATCTCGTCACTGACGATAAACACCGGGCTTGACTGGGTCGAGATCAAAGCGCATGGCATTACGGAAGGCAGCCTGGAGCTGGGCGGTAAAACCTATGAGCTTGCCGATGAATCAGAGGGGAATGATCCATGCGCGTCAGTCCGCATTAAGATTGAAGAACCTGCACTCTGGACGCCTGATGAGCCGAATCTCTATGAGTTCAGCATCAAAAGCGGTGATGACAGCATAAAATCATACTTCGCGCTGCGCACCCTGACAATAGAGGACAAGGGAGGGTGTACCAGACTGTGCCTCAATGGTGTACCGTACTTCTTCAACGGAGTGCTCGATCAGGGCTACTGGCATGATGGTATTTACACGCCATCATCGCCTGATAAATATGCCGAAGACATACTTGCCATGAAGTCGCTCGGTTATAACACTCTAAGAAAACATGTCAAGATAGAACCTGATATCTTCTACTATGAGTGCGACAGGCTGGGCATGGCTGTGTTCCAGGATATGGTGAATAACTCTGACTATTCTTTTATAAGAGATACCGCACTGCCATCGATCGGAAGAACTAAACTTGACGATAAAGATTTACATGATGATCCTGAAAGCAGAAGGATATTCATGGAATCAATGGAAGAGACAGTAAAGACTCTTTATAATCATCCGTCGATATGCTACTGGACGATCTTTAACGAAGGCTGGGGGCAGTTCGATGCGGACGCAGCCTATGACAGGCTTAAAGAACTAGACAGCTCCAGATTCATCGACAGTACATCCGGATGGTTCTGGCAGAACAGGAGTGATGTTGACAGCTATCATGTCTATTTCAAAAAAATCGATCTGACACCGGGCAGCAGACCTCTCGTGATCAGCGAGTTCGGCGGATACGCCTGCAAGCTTCCGGGGTATTACTACGGAGGAAGAAGAGAGTATGGATACAAGAAATGCGCAGACAGACAGGCCCTGCAGAAAGACATTTCCCGCCTGTATAAAGAGGAGATAGAACCTTTGCAGGCGAAGGGCCTCAGTGCGGCGATTTATACCCAGCTCTCCGATATTGAAGATGAGGTCAACGGCCTTCTCACCTATGACCGTGAGATAAAAAAGGTGGACTCGATCTTTTAAATCAGCAATAATCAATACGAAGATGAAAAATGGCTGATGCCCTGAGACATCAGCCATTTTGCTTTGTTAAAAATATAAAGTGATTTACAGAACTCTTGTCCTGATGACGCAGTCGCAGCTGAACGGTTCTGTGCCTGCTGCAACGTCAGCAATGAAGTAACCGAAATCGTTAGCTCTGTTCTTTGCTCCTGCAAATCCTGCGAGCTTGTCTCCGTAGAACGCTTCCATTTTAGCCTTGATCTCGTCGCCTGTCTTATCGCTCTTGACCAGGAAGCAGTGTCTCTCGTCGCCGCTCTTCTCAAGAGTTACTCTAGGGAAGTTTACGGAGTTAACGATGTTACCGTTGTCGAGGTAGTCCATGAGCTGATCTGTAGCCATGATAGCGCAGTTCTCTTCAGCTTCAGCTGTGGAAGCTCCGAGGTGAGGTGTAGCAACGATGCCTTTCTTGCCGATGTATTCAGGCTCGAGAAGGTCAGTCATGTACTTTCTCATCTTTCCGGACTCAAGAGCCTCAACTACATCGTCAACGACGATGAGGTCAGGTCTTGCATAGTTCATGAAGATGACACCGTCCTTCATCTTAGCGATGAGGTCCTTGTTGACCATTCCCTTTGTTGTAGGCAGGGACGGAACATGGATAGTGATGAAGTCACACTCAGGAACCATCTCTTCAGTGCTGTCCTTGAGCTCTACAGGAGCTGTCAGGCAAGGATGCGGTGTAAATGCTTCATAACCGACTACATTCATGCCGAGAGCATAAGCGGCGTTGGCGATTTTGGCTCCGATGGCGCCGAGACCGATGACTCCGAGAGTCTTGCCTGCGATCTCAGTTCCTGCAAACTGCTTCTTGCCTTTTTCAACGTTAGCTGCTACATCGCCTTCGAGTGTCTGACCCCATGCGATACCTTCATAAATATTGCGGGCTCCCATGATCATTCCGGCAACTGCGAGCTCCTTAACGGCGTTTGAGTTAGCGCCAGGAGTGTTGAATACTACGATGCCTTTTTCAGCGCACTTATCAAGAGGAATGTTGTTGACGCCGGCTCCGGCTCTTCCGACAGCAAGAAGGTTGTCAGAGAGTTCCATATCATGCATCTTGAAGGATCTTAAGATGATGCCGTTAGCCTTATCTACGTCGTCTGTAAGCTCAAACTTGTCAGTGAGCCTGCACAGACCTTTCTGGGAAATGTTGTTTAGAGTACCGATGAAATACTTGTCCATTATGTCCTCCGCTTTGATTAATATAAGATTTTTATATAAGCACTTAATTATTTTTACAGGCAAATCAACGCTTTGTGAACGGCTGCCCATACACATTTAGTATAACACCACGACAGGTTTACATCAACAACGGAGAACATCGGTTATATGACAAATACAAGTTGAAACATTGACATAAAATGCATAATATTATAGTGAGAAAAAATTGGAAATTTCACACGTAGATTTTTTAACAATATATACAGGGAGGTATCTAAATGGCAAAAGTTGATCTGACAAAGTATGGAATTACCGGTACTACTGAGCTGGTGTACAATCCATCGTTCGAAATGCTTTTCGAGGAGGAAATGAAGCCTGAACTCGAAGGATTCGACAAGGGACAGCTTACCGAACTCGATGCAGTAAACGTAATGACCGGTATCTATACAGGACGTTCGCCTAAGGATAAATACATCGTCATGGATGAGAATTCCAAGGACACAGTTTGGTGGACAACTGAAGGTTATAAGAACGACAACCACCCGATGTCAGAGGAAGTCTGGGCAGAGGTCAAGAAAATCGCTATCAACGAGCTCTGCAACAAGAGACTGTTCGTTGTAGACGGATTCTGCGGCACAAACCCTGATACACGCATGGCTATCCGCTTCATCATGGAGGTTGCATGGCAGGCACACTTCGTAAAGAACATGTTCATCATCCCTACAGATGAGGAACTTGAAAACTTTGAGCCTGACTTTGTTATCTACAATGCTTCCAAGGCTAAGATCGAGAACTACAAGGAACTCGGCCTTAACAGTGAAACCTGCGCAGCATTCAATATTACAAGCCGTGAGCAGGTCATCATCAATACATGGTACGGCGGTGAGATGAAGAAGGGTATGTTCTCAATGATGAACTACTACCTCCCTCTCAAGGGCATCGCTTCCATGCACTGCTCCGCAAATACGGATATGGAAGGTAAGAACACAGCTATCTTCTTCGGTCTTTCCGGAACAGGCAAGACTACTCTTTCAACAGATCCTAAGAGACTCCTCATCGGAGATGATGAGCACGGCTGGGATGATGAAGGCGTATTCAACTTCGAGGGCGGCTGCTATGCAAAAGTAATTAACCTCGATAAGGATTCAGAGCCTGATATCTATAACGCTATCAAGAGAGACGCTCTTCTCGAGAACGTAACTGTTGATGCTGACGGCAAGATCGACTTTGCTGACAAGAGCGTTACAGAGAACACACGTGTATCGTATCCGATTGAGCACATCCAGAACATTGCCAAGAAGGTCAACGGCAAGTCCGCAGGTCCACAGGCAGATAATGTTATCTTCCTTTCGGCAGATGCATTCGGAGTACTGCCTCCTGTATCGATCCTGACACCGGAGCAGACACAGTACTACTTCCTCAGCGGATTCACAGCTAAGCTGGCCGGAACTGAGAGAGGAATCACAGAACCTACACCTACATTCTCCGCTTGCTTCGGACAGGCATTCCTCGAGCTGCACCCTACAAAGTACGCAGAGGAGCTCGTAACGAGAATGGAAAAGAGCGGCGCTAAGGCTTATCTCGTGAACACAGGCTGGAACGGAACAGGCAAGCGTATCTCCATCAAGGACACAAGAGGCATCATCGACGCCATCCTCAACGGCGATGTACTTAAGGCACCTACAAAGAAGATCCCTTACTTCGACTTCGAAGTACCTACAGAGCTCCCTGGCGTAGATCCTGGAATCCTCGATCCTAGAGATACATACGAAGATCCTGCAGTATGGGAAGAGAAGGCTAAGGACCTCGCAGGCAGATTCATCAAGAACTTCGATAAGTACACATCGAACGATGCAGGCAAGGCACTTGTTGCTGCAGGCCCGGCTCTCTAATTTCAGAGAGGATACATTATTACGTCTGTAATACTTCACAAAAGTGAAGTATAATGAAAACAGAAATACAACCCTTTTACTTTAAAATTTACGGAGGTATAGACCAATGGCTGATGAATATCGCGTATTTAACTTTTCTGCTGGACCATCCGTTCTTCCGGAGCCAGTACTCAGAAAGTGTGCAGCAGAGATGCTCAACTATGAGGGAACGGGCGAATCCGTAATGGAAATGAGCCACAGATCCCCTGAGTTCCAGAAGATCATTGATGATGCAGAAGCTAATCTGCGCAAACTCATGAATATTCCTGATGATTACTATGTAATGTTCCTTCAGGGAGGAGCTACGCTCCAGTTCTCAATGGTTCCTATCAACCTGATGACAGGAACAGGCAAGGCTGACTACATCGTAGCAGGTCAGTGGGGTAAGAAAGCCTGGGAAGAAGCCCGCAAGTTCGGCGATGCACGCTGTGTAGCTTCTTCAGAGGCAGATAAATACACATACATTCCAAAGGTAAGCAAGGAAGACATCAGAGATGACGTTGACTACGTTTACATCTGCTACAACAACACAGTATTCGGAACTCACTACAATGAGCTTCCTGACTTCGGTGATCATCTGCTCGTAGCTGATATGTCATCCTGCATCCTCTCCGAGGAAGTTGATGTAACAAAGTTCGGTCTCATTTATGCCGGTGCTCAGAAGAATGTTGCTCCTGCTGGCATGACAATCGTTATTGTCAGAAAGGACCTCGTAGGCAAGGCTCCTGCTAATACTCCGATCTACCTCGACTATAAGACACATGCTGAAAAGGGATCAATGTACAACACTCCTCCTTGCTACACGATTTATGTAGCCGGCGAAGTATTCAAGTACCTGCTTGCAAACGGCGGAATCCCTGCAATGCATGAGAAGGACGTACGCAAGGCTCAGAAGATCTATGATTATCTTGATTCTTCAAAGCTCTTCAGAGGAACTGTTGCCAAGGAAGACAGATCTCTCATGAATATTCCGTTCGTTACAGGCGATCCTGACCTCGATAAGGAGTTCATCGCCGGAGCAAAAGAGAGAAACATGATCAACCTCAAGGGACACAGAATCGCTGGCGGAATGAGAGCTTCCGTTTACAATGCATTCCCTGAAGAAGGTGTTGACGCACTCATCGAATACATGAAGGAATTTGAGGCTGCACACAAGTAAAGCTTTCTGACAGAAATCATTTTGCGGAGAAGTTAGAAGTGTTGAAAAACAGCAACACAACACGCATAAGAAAACAGATGGTGGCCATCATATCGGTGATCCTGATACTGGTGACCACCATCAGTTATATTGCATTTTTTGAAGTATATGCCGAGGGCCAGAATCCTGTGATTTCGGCAAAGGCACCAGCCGTGAGTGCCAGTTCATATATGGTGATGTCAGGTTCAACCAGTGAGAAGGTGGT
>JBGUKU010000057.1:0-2946 GCA_045114615.1 Anaerovoracaceae bacterium | reverse complement strand
TGCGCCTGCCTCTCGCGGGGCTCCATGCAACTCATTGGAATCCCTTGAAATTTCAGCGTTTTGCTGTCCCTGTGCCCTTCACCGAAGCGCCTTACACTCTTTCGCGCGTTTCCTATTGGATGGCACACAACAAAAAAGCGAAACCCTTCGCCCCCATCGTGTGAGGACTTCTCGGCAGAAATTATCCGCTAGCACGGTAACTTCCTGCTTCTTCGCATTTAACAAGCCTTTGAATTATATACATACTGCATATGGAATGCAAGACATTTTTTAAAACTTTTTTGCGTATTTTTTGCCGTCCACAAAGCCTGAAAACCTTGAAATTTTAAGGGTTCTGGAGCTGAGTGCCTAACACTGTATTCCGCGTTTCCTGTGCTACCACAGTTTGTGCCTTTCCGGCTGCTGCAGCCACTATATATAGATATGCAAATAAAAAAGATTCCCAAACCGGGAATCTTCTTTACGTATTGATCATTCTTAGCCCGGCGGCCACTGCATGGCGCGCTTGCCGAGGATATGGATATGCAGATGCTTTACAGTCTGCTGACCATCTTCGCCCGTATTGATAACGCAGCGGTATCCGTTTTCCAGCCCTTCCTGTGCACAGACCTCCTTGATCTTGAGCATCATGTGAGCCATCAGCTCAGCATGCTCGTCAGTCAGGTCGTCGAGAGAAGCAACATGGATCTTAGGTACCATCAGCATATGGACCGGTGCCTGCGGAGCCGCGTCGCGGAACACCGCAATAAGGTCATCCTGATAAACCATGTCGGTCGGGATGTCGCCGTTCGCCAGTTTGCAGAAAATGCAGTCACTCATGTCTGCCAACCTCCTTTTCAGTTTTACGTATATACGCTGTATTGCCGCTTTCATTTTACCATACGCCCGCCCGGAACGTTTGCACTTTTCTTTGCTGTCTGCTGTATCTGCTGTCTGCTGTATTTTCAGATTACCGGAGAAGCGATGACCCCGTCCCCGAAAAGGTCTGTCGGGATCACTCTGCAGAATCTGCCCGGTTCAGTGGCACCGCCATCTGCTTTGATATATGTCTTTATGTAGTTGCCGGTGTAGCCGGTCATGCAGCCGTCTTCTTCCTCTTCGATCAGAACGGTCTGCTCCTTACCGATAATCGAAAATCTGAAGTCCCGGGCTACCTGTTCGGCAGCTTCCTCCAGAATGCCCGCTCTTTCTTTTTTCACTTCTTCAGGAACTGCCCCTTTAAGCCTGGCGCCTGCAGTTCCCTTTCTCGGAGAATAACGGAATACATGGGTCTTGCCGAAGAACGCCTCCTTCACAATATCCAGAGTGTCTCTGAAATCTTCCTCTGTCTCACCCGGGAATCCGACTATTATATCTGTCGTTATGCCGAAATCCGGATCATATTCCCGAAGTGCTCTTACGATTTCCAGGTATTCAGCGCGGGTATAATGACGGTTCATTGACTTCAGCACCGCGTCACTCCCGTTCTGGACCGAAAGGTGCAGATGATGGCAAAGTCTCCTGTGGCGTATGATCTCCTCAACATTGTCCTTATCGACAACTGTAGGCTCAAGCGAACTGAGTCTTATCCTGAAATCCATGCCTTCCGGTGCCTCGAGCTCATCCAGCATGGTCAGCAGCTGCGACAGCGAGCACTCAGCACCAGGTTCAGTACCATAGAGAGCAGTATTGATCCCCGTTAGAACTATCTCCATGTGGCCGGCTTCGACCAGTGCACGCACTTCCTCGACAATATCTTCTGCAGGTCTGCTTCTGACCGGCCCCCTCGCATACGGGATCAGACAGTATGAGCAGAACCTGTCACACCCGTCCTGGATCTTGATGTAGGCTCTCGTCATGCCGTCGCTCCCTGCTTCGATACGGCCCATGTCTTCATAAAAGGTGAGCTCTTCGCGCGGCAGTACGATCACATCGGCATGTCTTTCTGCGGCACGTTCAGCTTCCTGCATCTTCTGCATCACGAGACCACAGATCTCGGATTTGCGGCCGTTGCCGATTATAAGGTCTACCTCCGGCATTTCAGCGACCTCATCTGCCGCCACCTGTGCATAGCAGCCGGTGACTGCAACCAGAGCATCAGGATTGACCCTCTTTGCCCTTCGGATGAACTGCCTTGATTTTCTGTCAGCTATATTGGTAACAGTGCAGGTATTGATGATATATACATCTGCGAATTCCTCCTCGCCAACCACTTCCGCGCCACGGGAAACGAAGGCCTCTTTTATGGCCTCCGTCTCGTAGTGATTAACTTTGCAGCCCAATGTATGAAATGCGACCTTCATTTGTATGTATGATTATGTGTTTAGTGTGCTCCGTTTAATTCCGTAGTTACGATCAAAACTCTTTTGATATCAATTGAGTCTATCACTCCTTGCGCATTTCGGTCAACATTATGGGCTGCAGGTGTCTATGACATAGCCGGCGCGGCCGCATCCATCTGATCCATCTGCTCAGCGTCCTCTGCCACACAGGCTGCCGACAACGATGCGGCGTCTTCCTGCCCGGCAGCTTCCTCTGCGGCTTCGCCCGCAGAGGCGCCGGCCGGATAAATCAGACCATATCTTCTCGCAAGTACTTCCGTGAGCCTCTCTGCTTCTTCTTCAAACAGAGTCACACCCTTGGTCATTCTTTTATGATCCGGATCCCACTCGCGAATATCTACCTTTCCCGGTCCGTCATTCCACGCGACAATATTCACCTCTCTCGTCCAGCCGTTGTCTTTTCTGCTGAGCACGCCGATGCGTTCCATCAGATCAAAGCGGACACGGTCATTTCGTCCCTGAGAATTGTTTTGTGTGTAAGCCATCTTGTTCTCCTTCCTGATGAAGATCTCCTCTTTTAGGTTCCTATCGATCGCGCTTTCGATGTATCCAGATATTAAACTGTTTAATAAAAAAAGGCGAACCGGAATCGCCCCTATACCGACATCTGAAGCACTATTTCCAG
>JBGUKU010000056.1:0-18974 GCA_045114615.1 Anaerovoracaceae bacterium | reverse complement strand
TTTTTTTCTGGATATCGTAAACTGTTAAGGTATCATAAATATTCACTAAAACTGAGAGGGGAGGCGTCAGACTTGCTGTTTCGCCTTCCTTCTTTCTATATATCTCTCAAACTGCAGCTTGATTAAAGCTGCTACCGGGACAGCAACAAGCATTCCGACAACACCACCGACCTTACCTCCGGCAAGAAGTGCAAGTATGACCAGCACCGGATGGACTTCCACGTTGCTGCTCAGCATCCTAGGGTTGATTATATTACCGTCGATAAACATAACAGCTGCGAGTATCACGCCGCCGATTATCAGATGGCTTATAGAGCCTTCTGCCAGACATACGATTATCAGTGATCCGAAACCCACGACCGGCCCTACATAAGGCACCAGATTGCCTATTCCCGTTAGAATACCGATCACTACCGCATAAGGCACTCCTGCTATAAGAAGAGCAAGAGAGGACATTAATCCGACTATGGCTGCATCTATTGACTGTCCCCTTATATAGCCGGAGAATACTCTGTTTGCGTCAGCGGAAAGCTGAGTGAGTCTGCTTCTGGTACTGTCACTGGCCAATATATGCAGCACTTCGGCCCAGTATTTGAATATTTTTTCATCAAGAAGGAAGTATATTGCAAATATAACAGCAAAAAGCAGAGTGGATGCACCGGATTTGATGCCGTTAAATATCTTACCCAGCTTGTCTCCCGCGCTACCGAGGTTGATGTTCATACTGGCCAGCTGCTTCTCTATGGTTGTCCAGAATCTTGAGAACTGATCAGCCAGAGCAACAAGATACTCTTTGAATTCTGCAGGATTGAAGGCTGACAGACTCTTTGTTACAGTAACGGCGATTATTCCCAGAATAATGCCCAGAGCCAACAGCACAATGATGAGAGTCAATACGACTGCTGCGATCTTTTTTGCAGACTGTTTTTTCAGCGAGCCGAAAAGTTTTGTCTCAAACATCCTTACAATAGGACGGAGCAGATAAGTGAATACAAGTCCCAGCACCAGAGGTTTAAGCACGGCAGAAGCGAAAGACAATACGTGACCTGTCTTGCCTGCAAGGTAGTATATTATAAGGCACAGTACAAATACCGTAATTGCGGACACGACTGCATATATCGCTTTTGTCATATATTCCTGATTGTAATACTTATCCAGCTTTCTCATTTTGACCCTTCCTGAACATTTCGCTGCGCTGATGCGCTGCTGAGAAGTACTCTCATTAAAGAATAATAATACATTAATAGTTTTTCAACTCAAATGATTTTTCGTTTTCACGTGGTATACTCTTCAGGTAAGTCAGAAAAACATAAAACAACGACGGCCTTAATGAAGAAAGCTGCAAGCAGGAGTAATAATTGAACGTATTAGTTATACCTGACATTCACCTGAAGGGATGGATGTTTGACAGAGCTACGGAACTTATGAATTACGGTATGGCAGACAAAACAGTATGTCTGATGGATATACCGGATGAATGGGGTCATGGAAGTGACCTTGATTTATATAGAGAATCATTCGACAAAGCGATAGAGTATGCCCGGAAGTTTCCGGAAACACTGTGGTGTTATGGGAATCATGATCTTTCATATATCTGGCTGCAGCCTGAAAGTGGTTTTTCTGCTTATGCCATACGGACAGTCAGCAGCAAGCTTGCAGAGTTAAGGAAAGCTTTGAAAGACAGCAGCCAGCTGGCATATATACACCGGATAGATAATGTGCTGTTCATGCACGGGGGACTGACACATGAATTTGTCAGGACCTATGCACCGGATGTTGACTATAAGGATACAGATGCGGTAATAAAAAGAATCAACAGCCTGGGCTTCCTGGAGATATGGGATGATGCATCACCGATATGGTTCAGACCGCAGTATTACAATGAGAAAATGTACAGAGAGAAAGATCTTATTCAGGTAGTAGGGCATACTCCGGTGAAAGAAATTGAGCGTTCCGGCAGCGTGTTTTCATGCGATCTGTTCTCGACTTACAGGAACGGAGATCCTATCGGAACACAGGAGTTCATTCTGATAGATACTGAGAACTGGCAATACCAGGGGATAAAATAATAAAAAAAGAAATACGAAGCCGGTATTAGCTTTTGTAATACCGGACATGCAAAATAACCATTTTACTGTTAGCCATAAGAGTGTTATTTTTTTATCAGACAAAGAGAGCCGCACATCAGCAAACTGATGAGAGCGGCATGTAAGATAAAAAATTATTTATTATATAGGAGGCAATAAAATGGTAGGAATCATCGCAGCAGTAGGAATCGTTGCAGTATCCGGAGTTATCACATACGAATTCGAAGAGAAGATCGCTCCAAAGAACAACTAATAAAAAACGAATTAGCTGATAGTAATCCGTATTTTTTAGAAAAGAAACGACCCGGCAGAAATGACGGATCGTTCTTTTCTTTTAACGTATTTTTTCCATGATATATTTGATCACGAACTTAGCAAGAGGTCCTGCGTATTCGTACGATCTGAGGCCTATCCCAAGAGTACGGTAAGCCTCGGGATCAAGCATTCTGGTGTCATAATTGCCCGGGAACTCATTGATAGTGAGTTCCGGCAGTATCGCCAGTCCCAGTCCGCGCTGCACCATCGACAGCACAGCGAAGTCATCCCTTGAATAATATCTTACCTGGGGAATGAATCCTGCGTCCTCAAAAACTCTGTGCGGGTCTTTATCATAACTCTTATAGGTCATAATAAAAGGATAATCCTTCAGTTTTTCTACAGGTACATAATCATACTTGCTCAGTTCATGTCCGGGAGGAAAGGCGATCAGCATCGGATCCTCGAGGATAGGTATGAAATCTATGCTGGTTTTGTCTCCGGGATAACTCATGAGAGCAATGTCGAGTGAGCCGTCAACCAGACCGTCTATCATTTCATCGTGACCAAGTTCTTCGATCTGAAAGACAACCTGGGGATAGTTGTTCTGAAAGTATTCTATGATCTGAGGTACCCAATAGACTGAAGTGCTTACGAAGGTTCCTATCCTTATAGTTCCCCTGCGAAGCCCCTGAAGTTCTGCTATTTCCTGATCAAATTGCTCTTCGCTTTCAATGAGCCGCCTCATCGCGGGCAGGAGCATCCTGGCTTCCTGCGTCGGTTCAACTCCTCGGTTGGTTTTGACGAGAAGAGGAAAGCCGACTTCGTCTTCAAAAGCCTTCATTATCTGCGTAAGGTAGGACTGCGTATATCCGAGAGCCTGACCGGCTTTGGTGAGGCTTCCCTTGTCTATGGCAGTAAGCAGGATCCTTATCTTCTGTGTGTTCAATTCACTCTACTCCGTTAGACATGACTCGTGGAAAATGTAAAAAATGTTTCTAATACCAGCCCGAGGAGCGGAAATGCGCCCATGCTCTGGATGGAGAACCGTACCTGCGGGCTATGTATTTGAGTCCCCATCTTATCTGAGGCTCGGCATTTGTATAATAGTCGCTTCCCTCGGAAGCCATCTTTTTGGCAGGTAATGCCTGCGGGATGCCGTGGGCTCCGCTGCTCTTGTTATGCGACCTCGGGTTCCAGCCTGATTCCCTGTTCCACAGGTATATCAGCGGTTCAAGCTCTGATGAGTCCCATCCGAAATCAGGCAGAAGCGAAAGGGCATATTTCTGGTATTCCCCCTTTGTGCCGGATGCGATCGGCAGCGAATCAGGAATATCGTTGGTTAGCTTATCTTCGGGGATGTAATAATCTTCATCATCCACAGTGACCCGGCTCCAGCCGTTGCGGGTTATGCCTGTGCGCTTCACCATCTTGTCCTTCTCAAGCGTCCCTGCGCTTTTATAAGACATGTCTGCGCCTGTTCTGTATTCGATCTTTTCGGTGGTCCACAGGTATTCATATACTTCCTCAACAACGGTTTCCGCGTATGTCTTCAGCGTTGCCGCTGCAACCTCATTTGCGTGCTCGTCCATGAAATAGGATGAACTCGCAAGAGTGGAAGAACAGACCTGACCGAAAACGCGCACTTCAACATTATGACACCAGATCCTGTATACAAAACAGCAGGCCAGTATCACTGATATCAGCTCGACCGCGATGATTCCCTTCAGTATTCCGGGCTTTGAGCTTTTCTTCCTGACATGTTTAGGAGGGTTTGCGCTTTCATCCCTGATATGTTTGGGGTTTGCAAGGTCTGCTTTGGAGTGTTTAGGCTTTACGTTTTCCTGATCGTTTTGGATGGTATTTACCTCTCTGAAGTCTTAAAAGACACAAGTATAATCAAATTATCACATTAAGTGTTGGAATTTCAACGGCTTGAATAAAAGAAAGGGCTTTTCAGCGAAAAATACTGAAAAATAGTAGATAAAAGGATTTGTAGTCAGAAGGGCGGTTAATATAAAATAGTATCAACTGCTTTATTTCCATTAAAAAGGGTGGACTAAAGATAAGCAAAAGGAGGAAAAAAAAGAAAATGGAAAAAATGTAATCGTAGCAGTATTCAAAGTTGAGAGCGAAGGATATCAGGCACTTTCTGAACTGAGACAGGAAGCAGGTGCTGAGACATATCTCGTTTCCGCAGCAGCACTTGTAAAGAAAGAAAAAGACTCATGCTTCTATCTTGACGGATTTGACACAGGCGTGCAGACAACAAATGATACAATGATCGGCGGACTCATCGGAATGACGATTGGTATTCTTGGAGGTCCTCTTGGAATGCTTCTCGGCGGAAGCTATGGTGCACTCGTCGGATCAACAGTCGATGCAGGTGAAGCTGTATTCGGAGCCTCGATGCTCGATCAGATCGCAGATAAGCTGGATGACGGAATGGTAGCTCTTGTTGCACTGGCTGCAGAAAAGGATGAAGCGGCTATTGACGCAAAACTGTCAGCATTTGATACCGTGATCGCACGTTTTGATGCTGAAGCAGTAGCTGAAGAAGTAGACAGAGCTTTTGAGAAGCAGGCTGAAATGGCAAGACAGGCAAGAATGGAACTCCGCAAGGAAAAGAAAGAAAAAGCTCATGAGGAGCTTAAAGAAAACATGGAGATTCTCAGCGCTAACTTTACTAAATAGCTGATTGCTGTAAAAAAGAAAAGCCGCAGTCTTTGTTATCACAACATTGAACTGCGGTTTTTATTATTCCTGCACTGTGATGACTTCGAAATCATTGTCATCTGTCTCGTGGAAGGATTCAAGCTTAGTCATCAGAGAAGCAACAGACTTTTCAGAATAGCGCTTTGCCTCACTCTCTTCGAAAGTGTTGATAAAGCATTTATTCTTTGTTGAAAGCGATGCAACATAACCTGTTTCATTGCTAAACTTATTTGTCCACTTAATAATTACCATTGCTATGGCCTCCTTTCCCTATATATATTCCTATAAATTGGGATAATACTACTTTGTCAACCATATGTCAAATAATGTAATATAAGTATAATAAATAATTTAAAGGATTTTGAAAATGATACTATTTCTGACAAGCAGTCCTATAGGGATTTACAGAAGTAATGAACCGCTGAACTATAAAGGATTCAATCCTGCAAACGGGATGGTGGACGCTCTTAGATATTTCTGGCCGGATAACGCCAGATGTCTCCTCGTATCTGCGTTTCATAACGAGTATGAGGTCAATGACAGAATGAGAGACGATTATGAGCAGATCGTCAAAGATACAGGTCTTTCTGTTTCATGTATGGATATATGTGATTCACGTAACGGAAAGGAAAAGGCCGCTGAACTTCTGAACTACGATTTTATCATACTGGGTGGCGGCCATGTACCGACTGAGAATGCATTTTTCGGTAGTATAGGGCTTGCAGAAGGATTCAAAGGGTTCAATGGAATAGTTATGGGTATCAGTGCCGGAACCATGAACTGTGCCCGCATCGTTTATGCGCAGCCTGAACTGCCGGGTGAAGCAACCGACCCTGACTATGAACGGTTCATCCCGGGTCTTGGACTGACGGAATACAACCTCCTGCCTCACTTCAATGCGGTAAAAAATGACACCATTGACGGCATGCGTCTGATAGAAGACATAGCATTTGCAGACAGCACCGGACACACATTCTATGCGATTACTGATGGCAGCTATCTGCTTCAGACAGAAGAACGGGCTGAGATCCGGGGTGAAGCATATTTGATTCGAGATGGTAATATCAGGCAGATATGTACAGAAGGCAATATTTTAAGACTGCCGGCAATGAATGAGATGGCTGCTTCCTGATGTGATGAACCTGGTGTAACGTAAATGGTTCTTTTGGGTAAAACGTAAGGGCCTCAGATAAATGAAATAGAGCATAGCCGGGCTATATGGAATTACAAAAACAGGCAGTCATGCCTGTTTTTTATTCCGGTTGTAATACGTACGGACAACTGGGTTCTGAAATCCGGCTAATGCGGGAGCAGTCTGAAAAACGGCTGAGCTGCCAGTGCCACGGCAATACCCACGGTGAACTGTCCGATATTCCACGGAAGGCCGACTACTGCAAGTGCCCAGCTGCCATACATAACGCGTTCAGCTATCAGATAGCCCGCGCACATGACAAATCCGCCTGCGATCATTGAAAATACTTTTGATCTTTTTTCAATCAGAGAACCGGCAACAAATGCCATGGCAAATTTTATTATGAAGCTCCATGGTGCCCAAAAGGCAAAACCGCCAAGAACATCGCCGAGCGAAGAACCGAGGGCTGCAGCAACAGCGCCATGCTTTTTTCCAAGCAGAAGTACACCGATGTAGATCATGGCATCCCCGAGATGCACATAGCCCTGTGTCATCGGGATGGGTATTCTGAACAGGATAGTGCCAAGCAGAACGAGGCATGTCATGAGTGCGGTGAAGACGAGTTTATTTGTTCTGATGTCTGAAGAATTGGAACTCATGTGAACCTCCTTTTAGCAGCTATTCTTGAACGGTACATATATATGGACTATAATAACAGGCAACTGAGATTGCAAAAATGCTCATTTTGCGATTATTATTAATAACAATTTGCTTATATTCAGGAGAAAACGGATGATTTCTGTGGAAATTGATCACAATTCAGATAAAAGCCTTTATGTACAGCTTTACGAATATCTCAAAGGGGAGATCGAGAAAGGCAGGATCGAGACAGGAGAGAGACTTCCTTCGCTGAGGACGATGTCTGAAACTGCCGGTATGAGCGTCACTACTGTTAAAGCGGCTTATGAGCAGCTGATGGTAGAAGGATATCTGACAAGCAAACCGCAGTCAGGGTATTATGCCGCACGCGGAGCTGTAATAAAGGATTCACATAAGAGGCCAAAAGGCCATGACAGAGAAGAGGTCGCGGATGTAAAGGCGCAGGAAAGCAATGCAGAAGCACAAAAGAGCGGTGCGCTTCCGTTAAATTGTGACCTGGACTCCTTTGATTTCGTCAAATGGAAAAAATGCATGTCAACGGTTCTCAACGAAACACCGGAGCTGCTGCTCTCTGAGGCAGACCGTCAGGGAGAGCCGGCTCTCAGAGAGGAAATAGCAAGATATCTGTATAAGTCAAGAGGAGTGATCTGCACTCAGGAGCAGGTGGTGATCAGTGCGGGCACACAGCAGCTCATAAATCATCTGGCCAGGATACTTAAAATGATGGATATAGTCCATGTGTCCGTTGAAGATCCGGGATATATGCCTGTAAGAAGTATTTTCCGGGACTGGGGTTTCGGCATGAGCTGCATCCCGGTAAAAAAAGACGGCATAGTAATAGAGCGGCTTCCGGTTAACATCAGGACTGCTGCATATATCTGCCCTCAGAACCAGTTTCCAACCGGAGCTCTGATGCCGATCAGCCGCAGACATGAGATCCTTGACTGGGCTGAAGCCAACGACAGCATAATCATAGAAGACGATTACGACAGCGAGCTTCGTTATACAGGAATGCCGATCCCGGCACTGCAGGGTATCGATCACGGCAACAGGGTAGTATATCTTGGATCTTTCACATCAACACTGTTTCCGGCAATAAGGATCAGCTATATGGTGCTGCCGGTAAGAATGGTGAAGCTTTATGAGAAAATACGCAATAACTATGACCAGACCTGCTCTAAAACGGAACAGCTGACTCTGGCAGAGTTCATGAAGAGGGGCTTCTTTCACACCAACCTCAGGCGGGTGCGCAAGCTTTACTCTGTCAAGCTTCAGGAGACACTTGATGCTATCAGAGAGTACGGGAGTGACGGCGATTTTCTGACAGCCGAGAATACTCAGTCCGGCATAAACATAATATTCAGACTGAATACCCATACAAAGGTGATCACGAAGGGACAAAACGGTGATGCCAGAAGCCTGGAGATACGCCGGGAAATGGCGGATCGTCTGGTGCATACAGCTGCCAAAGCCGGCGTCAAAGTGAGAGACATCGATCAGCTCGATCATGACGGCCAGATATATATGGTGTTCTACTATAACCAGATCCCGCTTGGGCGCATCAGAAATGCTGTCAAAACCATGATCGAAGGCTTCAAATCTGATGTAACAAAAGGCAGCCTCGGCCTTCCGGCAGTATATGAAGTCATAAGGCTGAGCGGAGGAAAACCGCAGTTCCTGAAGGAACACTATGACAGGCTCGAGAGATCTCTTGCAAGCATGAGAATACCGGTGCCTTTCACATGTGATGAGCTGGCCGGATGCATAGCTCAGCTTGCAGAAGAGAGCGGGATAAAAGATCATAATATAAAGATAGAGGCAGATATCAGCGGGCATTCAATGATGTATCTCAACCCTACACACTATCCATCTGCTGAGCAATACAAAAAGGGCGTCAGAACCGATCTGTTCAGAGGTGAGAGGAAGAACCCTAATATCAAGATGATGGACCATGAGCTCAGAGATGCGACAAATAAAGCAATAAAGTCGGGAGAACTGTACGAAGTGTTCCTGGTCAACAGGGATGGAATCATAACAGAGGGCAGCCGTTCAAATGTGTTCTTTATTAAAAACGGGGAGGTATACACCTCGCCGACAGATACAGTATTGCCCGGCGTCACCAGAACCGTAATTATAAAAATCCTGGAAGATGCAGGCATACCTCTTCATTATAGTGCGATAAAACAAGAGGAACTGAGTGGATTCGATGCGGCATTCATAAGCGGAACATCCCCAAAAGTTCTTCCTGTCGCAAGCATTGGTGATATCGTATATGATGTTGATGATCCGGTATTGAGGTTTGTATTGGCACAGTATAATATCTTGTTATAGGGATAAAGAGAGGAGCCCTTTATGAACCGGATAGACGAGAAAAAAACAGGCAAATAATAGAAGAACAAGCCGAAACAATCCGTCTTCTTACAGATCTGACAAAGGCGGGAAGCTGGGTTATTAACTATGCGCCTGACGGCTCTCTGGCATCTGTACAATGGGGCGATGGATTCCGCAGGCTGATGGGCTACAGCGACCAAAGTGATTTTCCGGATGAAATAGAATCCTTCGTGCGGGGAATTTACCCGGAAGACAGGGAAATGCTGATGGGCGATATGACCGCCAGTGTTTTTGATGAAAATATCATGAGCACATCGGGCAAGGAATTCCGCTTTTGCAGAAAGGACGGCTCAGTCCGTTGGTTTCGCAGCAGCGGCATACTGACCCGTGATTCTGAAGGCAGGCCGGTGCAGCATAGAGGCGTTACGATCGACATAACCCAGGCGAAGGAGCATGATGATCTGTATGCTGAACTGCAAAACGAAGCTGCGTCCCTCGACACCATACATGAAATGCTCGGATCCGGCAAATGGACGATGGATTTCGACGAAGAGGGCGTGATGGAGAGCGTCACCTGGAGCGATGAGTTCCGGAGGATGCTCGGTTACAATGACGCTGATGATTTTCCGGACGTGCTGAAATCCTGGTCAGATCTGCTGCATCCTGATGACAAGGATCGCGTGCTGCGGGAATATAACGAAACACTCTATGACTATACCGGTCAGAAGACCTATGACGTGGAATACCGGCTGCTGACGAAAAACAGAGGTTACCGCTGGTACCGGGCTGTCGGCAAACCTACACGTCGCCCTGATGGCTCGCCTAAAACTTATGTCGGTGTGTTCATAGATATCACCGAGCAAAAGGAAATGATGCAGGAACTGGCTCAGCAGCGGGAATCGCTTAGCATTGCGCTGCAGGAAGCCAATCAGGCCAACAAAGCAAAGACGGCTTTCCTGTCTAATATGAGCCATGAGATCCGAACTCCGATGAATGCGATCATCGGACTGGACCGTATCGCTCTGAATGATCCCGGAATATCTGATGCGACCAGGGAACACCTTGAGAAGATCGGGCTTTCAGCCCAACATCTGCTCAGCATAATCAACGACATCCTTGACATGAGCCGCATCGAATCCGGCCGCATGACCGTGAAGAATGAAGAGTTTTCTTTTGCAAAGGCGTTAGCCCAGGTCAATACGATCATAAGCGGCCAGTGCAGGGACAAGGATATTGAATATGAATGCCGTGTAAAAGGTACGGTTGACGATTACTATATCGGCGATGAAATGAAGCTGCGTCAGGTTATGATCAATATCCTGGGGAACGCAGTCAAGTTTACACCGTCAGGCGGCAGCGTCACGTTTGTTGTGGAACCAACCGCAAGATTCGATGGAAAAACTACGCTTCGATTTATCATCAGCGATACTGGTATCGGAATGAGTCAGGAATTCCTTCCTAAGCTTTATGATGCATTCAGTCAGGAGGATTCATCCAGCACAAACCGCTATGGAAGCACAGGCCTGGGAATGGCCATAACCAAGAGCTTCATTGAGCTGATGTACGGGACGATTTCAGTAGAGAGCGAAAAACAAAAGGGAACAACATTTACAGTCACGGTCACGCTGATCGACTGCGATCAAAAAAGTATTGGGGATGATGCTGATATTCCGCAGCCTCATGAACTGTGCGTATTGGTGATCGATGATGATCCGATCGCCTGTGAGCATGCGCAGCTTGTTCTGGGACAGGTGGGTGTGAATTGTGAAAAGGCATTGTCCGGAGCAGAAGGCCTGCAGATGGCGAAAGTCCGCCATGCCAGAAGGGAACCTTACAGCCTGATTCTGGTCGACTGGCGCATGCCTGACATGGACGGCATAGAAACGACCCGGCAGATACGGGCTGCTGTGGGTACCGAAACGCCGGTGATCATACTTACCTCATACAACTGGGATGAAGTTGAAGATGAAGCGAAAGCTGCAGGGGTGGACACATTTGTTGCAAAACCGTTATTCGCCGGAAAGGTACTTGATGAATTTAAGGAAGCTTTCAAAAAGAAGAATGCGGAACTTTTGCGGAAAACGGCAGATCTCAAAGGCTGCAGAGTGCTGCTGGCAGAAGATGTCATGGTAAACGCCGAAATTATAATGATGGTTCTCTCAATGCGCGAGATACAGGTGGATCACGCGAAAAACGGGCGTGTTGCTGTGGAAATGTTTGAGGAACACGAGGAAGGCTATTATGATGCTGTTCTGATGGATATGCGGATGCCTGAAATGGACGGGCTGGAAGCTACCCGGAGGATCAGGGCTATGGACAGATCTGATGCAAAGAATATTCCTGTCATAGCGTTAACGGCAAATGCCTTTGATGAAGATGTTCAGCGCAGTATGCAGGCGGGTCTGAACGCGCACCTGAGCAAACCGGTGGAACCGGATGTATTGTTTGAAACATTAGAGGCGCTTTTATATCATTAGTTAAGGAGTTATTCCGAAGGAGACAGGGAACGGTTCCCGGTCTCCTTTTTTGCCGGAGACCGGGGGATGCCTCCTGACACCTGATAATGTGTTAAAATTATATTAGAATTGCAAAGCATATTTGCAAAGCATATTATTGAATGTATAAGGACAGAGATAGGTTATCCTATGAGCATAAAGAAAGGGGGCAGTAATTATGGGCTTGTACCTGAAAGACCTTTTTGCAGCTGTCGCTGTTGTCTTTAACGCAATTCCGATGGCTATGTTTTCGCTGTCATATGGATTTGCCGCATTTCCTACCGCACTTGGCTTCATAGTCGGCGGTTTCGGTATGCTTCTGACTCACCAGATCGCACCAATCTCGCTGCAGGCAGAAAGCATCGTGCTTGCAGGAACCATCAGCCATGACCGCAATGAAAGACTGAACATCATCTTTTACAGTGGTATCGTAATGGCGATCTTGGGACTATGCGGCGTGCTGACAAAGACCATGGATTTCATTGGCCCATGCATCCTGAACGCTATGCTGGCCGGTGTAGGTCTGATGCTTGCTAAAGCCGGATTTGACATGATAAAACAGAACAGATTCGTTTCCGGCATTTCCATGGCATCAGCAATTATTGTCTATTTTGCAACCAACGATCTTATCTGGACGATCGCAGTCTCTGTTATTGTCAGTGATGTTGCACACCTTATCAAAGTCAAAGTGACAGGCCAGCAGGATCATCTGCTGGAAGTCGATATGAGCAAGGAAAGACTCATACCGCTGAAACTGACCGTTAATCCTCATATCATCCGCAGCGTACTGGCTGTCTGCACACTTCAGATAGGCGGAAATATCGCCTATGCCACCATTACTGCGGGTATTGCAGGAGAAACGGCAAATGTAGATGCCATCACCGTTTATTCCGGTCTGGCGGATTCAGCAAGCGCATTCTTTGGCGGTGGTCCGGTAGAAGCTATCATCAGCGGCACCGCGGCAGCACCTCATCCGTTGCTTGCGGGAGTGTTACTGGTTGCGATCGTGTCAGCGATATTCCTGACAAGAACGATCACAAAGCTGGCTAAGCACATTCCTGCGGAGACCATTTCAGGATTCCTGTTCGTACTCGGAGCATTTGCGGTATTCCCGGAGGATGCAAAAGCGGCACTCACCGAGGACCCTGTTGTAGGCGCCTGTGTAATCATTGTCACAAGCTTCTCCGATCCGTTTATCGGAATGGTATCAGGTATCGCACTGAAATACGGACTGATGTTCCTCGGAGCTTAGATACAGATAAATAATATGTAAACTGAAAAAATGCAGCCTTTTATGCAGGCTGCATTTTCTTTATTTCCTCTTAAAACATATGAAAACTGATGACCATCGGGAGAAGTTCAAACAATTCTCAGAGAATGATCTGGTTGTAGTAAGGGGTGCGATCCCCAATATTGATGAGTAAATCTGGACAAAACCTCTTATTGTGTCGCTTTAAGAACGTAATGATATATTCTGTCTGTTGAATTAACGACATTTTGTAGCTATATTGAAGTTATACTATCTGATAAAGTTAACAATGTCATAATTTACTTGATATTCTTCCAGGCGTGCTGGCAAAACTGAAACCTGAAAATGCTCAGGACAAAGCTAAGATCGATACACTTGTTGATTATATCGGTTACATTGCAGGCAGGCACCTGCGTGCAGATCAGAGTCAGATAGAGAAAAACGGATGGTATCCCGGATCCACGACAGTAGAAAACTCCGCCCTGTCAGGCAGGTTCGGTGAAAAAGGCCTTGGAGCTATAGGCTTCAAGGCTTTTACGATGGATGATCAAGGTCGTCTTTGGTTCTTTCAAAGAGATGATATCAATGCAATATGAAGATACGTGTATCCGAAAACAATAGTAGTGTAAAATAATTAACAAAAGAGCCGGTACATGCTATATGATAATAGAACAATCATATATTAATAATATCGACATATTACTGTACTGAATATCCGTCTGAGATTCTGACAGACGAACCGGGAAATGGAAATAAAGGATAACTGAATGGTTTATATCGATATCATTTACAAAGGACTTCTGGTATTCCCGTTTATAGCAGCATTATTCACACTGCCATATGCGGTGTATCAGTATCACAGGCATGGTGCGGTATCGAAGTACAGGACGCTGATCATTTATAGTTTTATCCTCTATATGTTGATTGCGTTCTTTATGGTCAGCCTGCCGCTTCCGGACAGGGCATCTACAGTAGGGAATACCTGGCAGGAACATCTTAACCTTATTCCTTTCAGGCAGATCTGGCTGTACTGGCATGACAAGGCGTTTGGAATTGCTGCTCTTAAAGCATATCTTGTGAGTATGTCGCTCTGGCAGCTGCTGTTCAATATCCTGCTGACTGTACCGTTTGGCGTATACATGCGCTATTACTTCAAACTAAGCCTGAAGCGTACGATCCTTTACTCATTCCTGCTGAGCCTTTTCTATGAAACGAGCCAGATAACAGCTCTTTTCGGCATCTATCCGGGCCCGTACAGGCTGGCTGATGTTGAGGATCTGATATGCAATACGATGGGCGGTGCAGGAGGCTATTATATAGCTTCGGTATTTTCCGGGATGCTTCCGAGCAGAGATGAGATCGATGAGAAGTGCAGAGCATCAGGTGCCAGGGTCACAGGCATGCGCAGAGCATGGGCAGTCATTTTCGACTATGTGTGCAGCGCTGCAGTGTATGTCTTTCTGCTCGGTGTGATACAGGTTCTGGACCCGGAGTTTACTGGTTATTCCATATATGGAGAGGTATACAGCTGGTCATTTTTCTGTATAACGTGTCTTGTACAGGTTCTTATAACTAAGGGGGCAACACTGGGACATGCTGCGTGCAGGATGATGCTTATGTCAGAAGATGGAGGGGTGGCATCAGCAGGGCAGTTTATAAAGCGCTATCTGTACCTGTGGCTGTTTACTGATCTGCCCCTGATCATAGCCGGACAGCTCATGAGTGTACGGGTCTCTTTCATAATTGACTTTATTATACTGGGATTGACCGCTGTATCGCGTATATATTTCTTCATATATTTCATCAATGTAGTATTAAGAAAAGGCAGATTGATGCCACACGATAAACTAAGCAAAACACTTTACATGGTAACTGATGTGCCTGAGACATAAGGAAGTGAAATAGTGGGTATTATGAAAGACGTTTTTCTCTATCTGATGATATATGCCGGCAGTGCGCTGATGGCTTATAACATATCACGTTATGTGTGCTTCTCAAGAGATGTCCGGAAACACGGAAACTGGAATAAGGAGCAAAAGCTGTTTAATATTCCTATAGTTTTGCTGATCATGTTTTTCGTCGGATATCTGATTGTCGGGTTTTTCGGGAAGCCGGATCTTGTTATGGCGGGTATCCTTTTTGGCGGTAGCATTTTCGTATTTGTTATGCTTCTTCTCATCCGCCGTACGTTTGACAGGATCCAGGAGAATGAGCAGCTTGAAGCGAAGCTGTCTGCTGCTGAAGAGGCGAGTAAAGCGAAAACATTTTTTCTGTCCAATATGTCCCATGACATCCGTACACCATTGAATGCCATTATAGGCTATACTACGCTGGCAAAACGGGAGGGTGTTACAAACGAGGAAAAAAGCGAGTATATAGATAAAATCGAAATAGCAAGCCGTCAGCTTCTGGAAATCGTGAACGATGTGCTGGAAATGAGCCGCATCGAAAGCGGGAAGTTCAGCCTTGAACCGACCTGTGTGGATCTGGAAAGCTGCATATTGGAAGCGTGCGATCTGGTTAGGACGCAGCTGGAAGCAAAAAAATCGAATTATCTGTATCTTGTGATGTTTCGCACAAATGGGTGCTGTGCGATAAGGTCATGCTGGATCGCGCTCTTATGAATCTGCTGTGCAATGCGGGAAAGTTTACGGAAGAAAATGGCAATGTGTCCCTGCAGATGAAGGAACTTACCAGTGATGAAGAGACTGGCAGTTATGAAATCCGGATAAAAGATACAGGTATCGGTATGAGCCAGGAATTCGTGGAGCGTTTGTTTACTCCATTTGAACGAGAACGAACATCGACAGTCAGCAGAATCCAGGGAACAGGACTTGGTCTTGCAATTACAAAACATATTGTTGACATGATGGATGGCAAGATAACAGTTCAGACGGAGCAAGGCAAAGGTACTGAGTTTATTATTACGGCTGCCTTCCCGCTGGTGGAGCCGGAAGAGGAAATCTGTTCCAACGCAAGGGATGAGGCCTCCTTTGAAGGTAAGCGTGCACTGCTGGTCGAAGATAATATGATCAACATGGAAATTGCGCAGATGCTGCTTGAACAGTCGGGTTTCCTGATCGAAACAGCGGAGAATGGAAGAATAGCCGTGGAAATGACGGCAGCATCCGAGCCGGGATACTATGATGTGATCCTGATGGATATACAAATGCCTGTTATGGATGGATATATGGCGGCGCAGGCGATACGCAATCTTCCCGACCCGGGACTCGCCGGCATCCCGATCATAGCAATGACGGCTAATGCGTTCCAGGAGGATATAAAGAAAGCCGAGGAAGTCGGGATGAACGGGCATATCGCAAAACCGCTGGATATCCCAAGCATGAAAGCTACTCTGCAGCAAGTACTGAATCAAGCCCCGGAGGCTTTTGGTTGTTCATAAGATATCCTTGACAATGTCATTCGGGAAATAGAATTCTATGAGTCTTCTTATTTCTTCACTGTCATTATGTTTTGTCAATAGCTCTAAAACGCCTTTTGTATCCGCTATCTTAAGCTGATAGGAAGTGTATACATCTTTTAAGAAGGAGGAGAACACTTCTTCGCCTAAGAGCTGCTTCACCTTATACAAAAAGTGCGGCGCATAGGCATATTCTGTCTTACCCGGAGTGTCCAGCGCGAACTCATCGTCCATACCCATGAATGTTATTAAATTCTTGTTATCCTCCTGAGTACAGTTAAGCACTGTAGTATAAAATAATAATATCAGTAAAAAATGCGAATCAAACATCTCTGGCGGCAGATACTAAACAAATTGCAATTCGGGAGCATGATGCCGGCATAGCTGCAACTAATAACAACATAACATGTCAACTTTGGTTGGTTGTCCGCAGGGCAACCAACTTTTACAATATTCATAACAATCAAACAAATCGGATATATCTGATAAAACGAATCGAAAGGAACTAATATGAATATTGTAGAGCTGACGGATGTGTGCAAGACTTATCCGTCTTTCCGACTGAAAGAAGTCAGCTTTTCTCTGGAAAAGGGCAAAATCACCGGATTCATCGGCCGAAACGGTGCCGGCAAGACTACAACAATAAAATCAATGCTGAATCTGATCCATACAGACAGCGGAGAAATCTCATACTTCGGCGTGCCGCTTTCGGGCAATGAGAAGGACATCAAACAGAGGATCGGCTATTCCACCGGCACTGTCAGCTGGTATCCGAGAAAGAAAATAAGCGAGATAGTGGATGTTACCAGAAGCTTTTACCGCGACTGGGACGAGACTGCCTACCGGAAATATATGGGGCTGTTCGGGATAGACGAGAACAAGAAACCTATAGAGCTTTCGGAAGGAATGAAGGTAAAGTTCAATCTGCTCCTTGCTCTTTCACACAAAGCAGAAGTCCTGATCCTGGATGAGCCTACAAGCGGTCTGGATCCGTTTTCCAGAGATGAGCTTCTCGAGCTGTTCAAAACACTTAAAGAACATGGAGTTACCATATTCTTTTCGACTCACATAACGTCAGATCTTGAGAGATGTGCGGACAATATTGTCTATATCAGCGGCGGGGAAATCATAGCCGCCTGTTCAAAGGCAGATTTCATGCATGATCAGGGAAGACCGGGAGAAACACTCGAAGAAATTTTCCTGAGACTTGAGAGGGAGGTGAGATCATGAGTGCGCTATTGAAAAAAGAAATGCGCCTCAGCGCGCTGCTTCTGACTTATCTGTTCATCGGTTTCGCATTTATGACGATGCTGCCGGGATACCCGATACTCTGCGGTGTGTTTTTCATAAACCTAGGGATATTCCAGAGCTTTCAGAGCGCCAGAGAGGCCAACGACATAGTCTTCTCAGCTCTGCTGCCGGTAGCAAAGCGTGATGTAGTCAGGGGAAAGTATCAGTTCTCTGTCATGATTGAGCTGTGCGGGTTCGCGCTGATGGCAGTTCTGACCCTGGTGCGAATGACAGCCCTGTCAGATGCAGCTGTGTACCGTCAGAATGCACTGATGAACGCAAATCCATTCTGCCTCGGATGTGCGCTGGTGATCTTCGGAATGTTCAATATGATCTTTCTCGGAGGATTTTTCAGGACGGCTTATACCCTTGGAAAGCCGTTCATCACATACATCATTGTGAACTTCCTGCTGATAGGAATCGCCGAGGCATTGCATCATTTCCCGGGGATGGAAGCACTCAACGCTTTCGGCTTTGACCACATCGGTCTGCAATTATTGACTCTGCTCGCCGGGGCAATTCTATATATCCTGCTGACTGTCATGTCGTATAATAAGGCGTGTGAGAATTTTGAAAGAATCGATCTCTGAAGAGGTGACAAAATGCTGAAAGACAATCTGGTCATGCTCAGAAAACTGAACGGATACTCGCAGGAGCAGATAGCAGAAAAAATTGATATTTCCCGCCAGGCGTATGCAAAATGGGAAAGCGGCGCAACTGTTCCGGATGTTGACAAAGCGGCTCTGCTCGCAAGGGTTTACGGAGTGACATTAGACAGCCTGCTGAAGACAGAAACGATTGAAGGAGTCGGAATAGTTCCTCCTGCAGAAAAAGGAAAGAATATCTGGGGTACAGTCACGCTTGGAGACAGAGGGCAGATAGTCATTCCTAAGGCGGCCCGGGATCATCTCGGAATCAAAGGCGGAGATCGCATGATAGTTGCGAGTGATGAAGTGGGGATCGCATTGATCCCTGCAGAGCTCTTTGAAAGCAAAATGCAGGAGATTATGAACAAGTTATCTGAAAAATGAATAAGAGATATATTGACTAACGACCGAACGGTAGGTAAAATAGCAATATCGAATCTCGAATGTGTTTTGCTGTTGAAAGGAGAACTATGGAAAAGGGCAATACAAGAGACGAAATACTGAATGTCGCGCTCGATCTGTTTTCAGTAAACGGCTATGAGGCAACAAGCATCTCACAGATCGCAGATGCTGTCGGAATACGAAAAGCGTCTCTTTACAGCCACTTCAGCAGCAAGCAGGAGATACTTGATAATGTCGTAGAGTCAGTGCTGAACGGATATGCAGAGCATTCGATATTTGCCAACGCTGAC
>JBGUKU010000055.1:0-19825 GCA_045114615.1 Anaerovoracaceae bacterium | reverse complement strand
CTTCTCATAGGATTTTAAGTCCCAGGTGTCTACCAATTCCACCACTCCGGCATATTGGGTTAAAAATGGCTCCGAGGGTGGGGCTCGAACCCACAACCTACCGGTTAACAGCCGGTTGCTCTGCCATTGAGCTTCCTCGGAACGTCTGTCGCTTTATGCGACTTGATTATTATAGTTTACACAGGGTGTCGTGTCAACACCTAAATCAAGCTTTTTTCAGTATATCTATCCGACCACATCTTTTATGATCCTGTGAAAATTACCGTATGCGATCTTTGCCAGCTCATCCTCGCGTATTCCTCTCTCTCTGAGGATATCGAAGAATGCCGGTATCTTTGACGGATCTTCAAGGCCTGTCGCAGCACCGCCCGAGAAATCTGAGCCTTCCGAATCGTCCTGGTCTTCGATATAGTCGCAGAAGTCGAATCCGCATCCCACATGATCTATGCCCATAATATCAATCATATGTTCACAGTGATCGGCAAGCCTTTGTATATTTGCTTTTACACAGTCAGGATCTACAAACTCGTTCCATGTGTTGAGACCGACGCAGCCGTTTGCGTCTCTGACAGCCCTGAGCTGATCGTCAGTCAGGTTGCGCGGGTGGTCGCTGAACACCCTGCAGTTGGAATGTGAAGCTATGAACGGTCTTCCGTCCATAATGCGCACGATATCCCAGAATCCCGCCTCGTTGAGATGTGAAGTGTCTACTATCATCTTCCTTTTGATCATGTGAAGAACTGCCCTCTTTCCGAGGCTGCTGAGTCCTTCAGTGCTGCCGGATGCTGCGCTGTGGCCGAAGCCGTTCTCCTCGTTCCATGTCAGCATGCCGTGCCTTGCGCCGAAATCATAGTACTCGTCCAGCCTTGCAAGCGAAGGATCGCAGGAGGCATATGCCATGCCCTCAACACCCATGAAAATGTAGAATATTCCCTCTTTCCTGGCCTTCAGCATCTCTTCGTAAGTCTTAACGATGCGGAAGTCTTTTGTTTCTGCGATCTCATCCTGCACGCAGCGGAAGATGTCATGTGTCCTTTTCTCAACATCTCTTGTACCGAGAGTATCGACCCAAACAACTAAAACAGAGCCTTCCACTCCGCCCTTTCTGATGTTTTCAAAATGGTGGTTGTGGAAGACGTTTGTTTCTCCCCTCATTCTTTTATTGGTGACATCTGCCCAGATATCGCTGTGTGCGTCAAAACACTTCATGACCGGTCTTTTATTGCTCCCTTTCAGTTGTAAAGGTTGTCAGACTTCTCTTCTTCCAGATTCCTGTTGATGATACCTATCTTGTTTCTGTACTTGGCAGCGTTTACGGTGTCGCCTGTTGCCTCGTAGATATGCACCAGCTCCTCCATGGCATCGATGTTGCTAGGCGAGAGCCTAAGCACCCTTTTGAATGCTTCGATCGCGGCATCAGGATTTGCGAGTGATGATTCTGCGATCCCAAGGTAATACCAGAGCGGCCACCATTCGGAGTACCTGCCCTCCTTGAAACGCGCAAGTGTGTCTCTGCCGCCTGCGAAATCACCGCCCATTATCTTATTACAGCCCAGCTCGATCTCGACCGGCTCTTCGAGTTCCTCTACACGTGCCGAAATCTCCTCTCTGAGCGACGCGAGCAGATCATCGTCCATCTCGTAGGTCTCCATCTCGCTGCCTGCTGAATACTTCAGGAATTCCTGCCATGTAAGCTTTGCCTTAAGATAAAGGCCCATGTTGAGATAAGCATATCCAAGGAAGTAGTAGCCCATCGCAAAGTCAGGATGGATCATCGTGAGAAGTTCGAAGGTCTCGGATGACTCCGCCTTGAACAGGCCTGTCTTTTCCTCGTCGCCCAGACCGTCCTGAGCTTCAGCTTCGTATATCTCCTTGCAGACTCTTGCATAAAGGTAAAGAGCCTCTTTCGACTTCGGCTCAAGGCGTAGCGCTCCTCTCAGAAGTATGCACGCATCCTCAAAGTCGCCCATGTCCGCGGAATGAGCGCCTTCGGATACCAGCATCGGCGCGGCGTTGTCGCCAGTCGCATGCTTTATGAATTCCACATACTTTTCGGCAAACACAAAGTACGGATCGCCGCCTATCACCCTGCCCATGTTGAGCACGATGTTCTTAAGATCGATCTCTCCCTTTGCGTCGCTGCCTTCTATGCCTACCGGTACGGGAATTCCCGAGAGGATCTCAAGAGCACCCGTCCTGGAAAGATAGTCAGGCGAAAGCTCCGCGAACATCATGTTCTGAATTCGCGGAGAGAGGTATTTGCTTATTCTGTCTTCGTTTTTAACTTCGCTCAATCCAAATCCCAGCCTTTTCTGTCGAATTTCTTCATGGCATCTTCGCTTATCATGGTCTCAAGGTCGGCGTAGATGACGTCTTTCAGTATCTCATGCTTCACGGAATCGGCAAGATCTGCATAGAGTCCGTCCGTATATGTGTAAAGGATCCGTGCCTGATGTTCCTTCTTGCGTGTCTTTCCTGCAAGATCGTTCTTCGTTATGTATGAAGTCAGTCTGCTGAAGAGGTCGTAAGGCTTGAGACCCGTATCATTCAGGATCCTCGGGATCGACTTTCTGAATCCGCCGTCACCGATATAGCTTTCGACAATACGCCCGATGGCTCTTATGCGCAGAAGTTCATCAGCAGTCATATTGCCCGTCGCGATCACCTCGTAAGGAGCATCAGCTGCATATATATAGCCGAAATCATGTGCCTTTGCTCTGAGCATTGTGCCCTTGCTCATGTACAGGTTGTCTATGTGTACAGGCATGCCCTCTGCCATTCCGTACGCCTTGTTGAAGGATCGCGCAAACATGGCCTCTGTCTCATGCGGAAGCCCTGCCTTTACATGGATCTCCGTGCGTACCCTGCCGCTCTGGAGCAGCTTTGTGGTGTTGTACATAAGGCGGTAAATATTCTCGCCTCTTCCGCATGCTGCGAGCACCTCTGCGTTGGTGCTTGCAATGTCCATGTTGAATATGATCTGACCTTCCCTGGCTTCCGAAAGAAGTCTTATGGTTTCCTCATCGAGGATGTCTCCGTCTATGCTGAACTCGAACGATGTAATACCGTTGTCATTGTTGATTATGTACTCGAATATTCTGTATGCCCTCTCGCTGTTGAAGTTGAACCATTTGTCGAGGAAGACGACGCGCTCGACTTCGTTTGCAAGGAAGTATCTCAGCTCGGTGCATACTCTGCTCAGGCTGAGTGCCCTGACTCTTGCGTTAGGAAGGAACTGCGAATATACGGTCCTGTCCGATGTTCCCCTGATGGACTCATAATAGACTGTGCCCTTGCCCACTTCGAATCTCTCATATGGGAACGGAAGTGATTCCATCTCGACCGGAGCATCATACGGGTTGACTACCACCTGATCGCCCTCTCTGTAGGCAAGGCCGCCGATGTTTTCAAAATCGAATTCGTAATCGAGCACCGACTTGAGGAAGTTGAAGAGCACGCTCTCACCCTCGCCTCTTATGACATAGTCAACAAAATCGTTATTCTTGATAAATGCACGGGTCTCGAACGACACCTCCATGCCTCCGAATATGATTGCTATGCTCGGGATGGCCTTCTTGACCATATCCGCAACATGGCACAGCTGCCTTATATTACAGCTGTCAGCGTGGAAGTAAACGATGTTGTACTGGCCGGTCGCGATACACTCGAATATGTCAGTGTAGAGCTCATTGCGTCCGAAAGTCTTCAGCTGTACGTCCAGTGAAGAGTCTGCAACGACGTTGTAAATGGACTTGAGAGCCAGATCGGCCTTCCTGCAGTCACTTTTGATTGTAGTTAACAGTAATTTCATATCTGTATACCCCACACTACGGTCCTGAATAAGGAGCCCAACCTCCGAAAAACGGGCAGATCTGCCTTCAGGCAGTGCCTTTCTACATCCTTTCCGGTGCAGCTATTCCCAGCAGCCCCAGACAATTTGCAATGACTGTCTTTGACGCCTTCACGAGAGCAAGTTTTGTATTCCTTTCAGCCTCATCGTCGACCAGGATGTGCTCATCGTGATAGAACTTATTGAATGACTGTGCGATATCCACCAGGTGGCGTGTCACTATGGACGGTTCATACTTCTCAGCAGCCTCAACGACCACCTCAGGCACTCTGTAAATGAGCTTGGCGAGCGTGTAAGCGCTGTCGCTTCCAAGATATGCCGTATTTATGCTTTCGAGATCCTCAACATTCACTCCGGCTTCCTCTGCCTTGCGCAGTACACTCGATGCTCTTGCATGTGTGTACTGAACATACGGGCCGGTCTCACCGTCAAAGTTGAGCACCTTGTCCCATGAGAACACGTAATCCTTGATCCTGTTGTTGGAAAGCTCCTGGAATATAACGGCTCCGATGCCGACTTCCTTTGAAACCTCGTCGATGTCAACGCCCTGCGCATCCTTCTCGCGCATGATCTCCGCTGTCTTGGCAACAGCTGTATTGAGAACATCCTCGAGGAATACGACTCTGCCTTCGCGTGTCGACATCATCTTGATGTCGTCTCCGTCCGAAAGGCTTACCAGTCCGAACGGAACATGGATGCAGTCCTTTTCCCACTCGTAGCCCATGAGCTGGAGGACCATCTTCCACTGCTTGAAGTGGAGGTTCTGCTGCGATGCAACGACATAGATGCACTTATAGAAATCATAGTGCTCCTTGCGGTATACGGCAGCAGCGATATCTCTTGTTACATAGAGGCTTGAGCCGTCTGATTTTGTGATCATTGCCGCTCCGAGTCCGTATGGCTCGAGATCTACGATCTGTGCACCCTGAGATTCGATGAGGAGGCCTTTATCCTTGAGTTCCTGAATGAATCTAGGCATCTTGTCGGAGTAGAAGCTCTCGCCTGCGTAGGAGTCGAATGTGATTCCCAGCATGTCGTAAACGCGGTTGAACTCTTCGAGACTCAGCGTTCTGAACTTCTCCCAGAGTTCGAGCTCTGCAGGCTCTCCGGCCTCGAGTTTTACAAATGTCTCTCTGGCTTCATCTTCGAGCTCAGGATGCTCCTTAGCCTCTTCGTGGAATCTGGTGTAGTAACCGAGAAGTGCCTTGATAGGCTCCTTTGCGAGCTCTTCCTCGCTGCCCCACTTGCGGTATGCCACGATCATCTTGCCAAACTGTGTGCCGTAGTCACCAAGGTGATTGATCCTTACTACATCAAAGCCTACCGCATCGTAAAGCTTATAGAGTGCGTTTCCTATTACCGTACTCCTGATATGGCCGATATGGAACGGCTTGGCGATATTAGGCGATGAGTACTCGACGATGACCTTGCGGCCTGCGCCTCCGTCTGACTTGCCGTAGTCTGCGCCCAGCCTGTCTACTTCTTCGATGACTTCAGCTGCGAAAAATGCTCTGTCGATGAAGAAATTGACGTAAGCGTTGACGTTCTCAACCTTGGCAAATGCTTCAGCATCGCCTGCCTTGGCGGCGATGTCCGCAGCGATCAGCTGCGGAGCCTTGCGAAGCGCCTTCGCAAGCCTGAAGCACGGGAAAGCATAGTCTCCCATCTTCTCATCAGCCGGGATCTCGATCATATTCATGATCTCATCCTTCGTAAGTCCGAGTTCTTCACTGTAAATTGAATCTGCTATGAGTTCTTTGAAATCTACCATTTTTATTTCCCAAACACTTTCATGAAATGATTTTCGTCGCAGATTCTGAAGTCGTCTGCGAACACTCTGTTTTCAGCTTCTATTGCCGCGTTTGCCCTCTCTTCAAGGCAGGCATCTATCAGCTTGTCCGTAAACATGCCGTTTCCCCCTGTCAACTTACCGCTGAACGATCCGTCATATATGACGCCGGATCCGCACGACGGGCTGTTTGCCTTGAGTATTGCGCCCTCTATCTTACATGTGCCTTGCTTTCTCGATCCCTGCTCCACGAGCACCGAATTCAGCGAAAGCTGCGCTCCTTCGTCGAATGCTCTTGTGAGATCTTTTCCGGATTTATCAAGCACCTTGAAATACTCGTCGTCTATCGGAACTATCTCAGCCGGTTCGCGCGGCACAGACAATCCTGCGGCTGTCTCAGGGCATATTGTAACATAATCATGAGTTTTGCAGAACTCTATGACATCATCATTTTTGTTATTGCCGCCGTTGTATTTGCAGTCAAATCCAAGGAGGCACCTGCTTACTATATACATATTGATTTACTCTCTTCTTGTGGTTCTGCGCTTATGTGCGGTCGACAAGCGTAACTATGGTGTTGCCTTCTCCACCCTGGTCGTACGGTGCTGATTTATAGGACTCAACATGTTTGTTGCGTCTGAGCTCAGCTCTGAGGCCTTTCCTCAGAATACCGGAGCCTCTGCCGTGAATAATGTTAACGGTCTTGAGTCCCGCCAGAAAGGCATCGTCGATGTATTTATTCATCCTGTCCGTGGCATCGTCGAGGTTCATGCCAATGAGGTTGATCTCGGTGCTCACTGTCTTGGCTTTTCCGAACGACATGTTGCCGTACTTCGCTTTTTTCTTCTCTTTGTTTCCCTGCGGCTCGGACTCGGCGATCACTACATCCTTTACATTGACTGTCATGTGTATCGACCCCAGCCTTATTTTGAAGTTGCCCCTTGAATCCGGGAGGCTCTCCACGTCTCCGGTCTGATCAAGCTTTATGTACTTGACCCTCATGCCGATTTTCAGATCTTCAGGATCAGGCATCTTTCCGGTCTGTATGGTCTCTACTTTAGGAGCATCCGCAGGCTTGAGAGCGGATTCCGCCTGTCTGAGCTTTCTTCGTCCTTCGGCGGCTCCTCCGGCTATGTGGCCTTCGTTGAACCCGGCGTTCTTCTTTTTGTGCTGTATGTCCCTGAGCTCGCTCGCGATCTCATCTATCGTTCCCTGAGCGTCCCTCAGCATCACGCCGGCCCTCTTACGGGCATCTTCTACGATCTTCGCCGCTTCCGCTCTCGCCTTCGCGAGTTCCTTTTCGGCTTCGCTCATGGCCTCCTGCGCGGCTTCTCTTTCCCTGCCGGCCTCCGCCAGCCTCGCTTCAGCCGCCGCCTGGTCGGCTTCGACCCTGCTCACTGCCTCTTCAAATTCGAGCTGCTCCTCGCCCATGAGCTCCGCCGCCCTCTCGATAATGGACTTATCGAGTCCGAGCTTTTCGGATATCTCGAAAGCATTGGATTTGCCCGGAAGTCCGACTCTGAGCCTGTACGTCGGTGAAAGCGTTTCCACGTTGAATTCCATCGAAGCGTTCTCGACTCCCGGAGTCGAAAGGGCGTATTTTTTCAGCTCTGTGTAATGCGTCGTAGCCGCTACCAGAGCGCCTGCCTCTTTCAGTCTCTCGAGCTCAGCTATTCCGAGTGCGGCCCCTTCAAGAGGGTCCGTGCCGGCTCCGAGCTCGTCGAGAAGCACCAGGCTTCCCTCTCCCGCGTTCCTGAAGATCTCTATGATGTTCTTCATGTGAGACGAGAAAGTACTGAGGCTCTGCTCTATACTCTGTTCATCGCCTATATCGGCGAATATTTCCTTAAGCACCGGCAGGCTGGTCCTTTCATCTGCAGGAACATGCAGACCGCTCTGTGCCATCAGACACAGAAGCCCGATGGTCTTGAGTGTTACCGTCTTGCCGCCGGTGTTAGGCCCGGTTATGAGGAGAGTGGTCCAGTCACGGCCGAGCTCTATGCTTGTAGGCACCACCTTGTCCGCAGGGATCAGCGGATGGCGCCCGGTTTTTATGTCTATTATGTTCTCATCGTTCAGCTGCGGCTCGGCGCCGTCCATCATCACCGAAAGTCTGCCCTTTGCATTGATGAAATCGAGCTCGGCCATCAGTCTCTGGTCGTTCTGCAGGCTCTGATAATGCTCTCCGACTCTGCTGCTGAAAAGCTCGAGTATCCTTGTGATCTCGGCCTGCTCATCAAGTTCCAGCTGCCTCAGCTCATTGTTGAGAGTGACAACAGCCTGCGGCTCCACGAAAAGAGTGGCTCCCGTTGAGGACTGGTCGTGAACCATTCCGGGGAACAGGCTTATATACTCTCTCTTGACCGGTATCACGTACCTGCCGTTCCGCATAGTTACGATGGCATCCTGAAGGTGAGACTTCGCGGAGGATGAGCTGACCATCTTCTGCAGGCGCGACTTTATGAGGTCGTTCTTGTTTCGCATATCGCGCCTTATGGATTTCAGCACCGGTGACGCGTTGTCTGACATCTCATCCTCGCTGATGATGGCATCGTAAATATCATGCTCCAGCCTGACTGCAGGATCAAGAAGGCCTGCGATCTCCGGGATGATTTTCAGCCCTTCAGGCATATCTTCCCTGAGAAAAGCCTTTACCTGCCGCGACGAAGCTATGCTCGCGCGCACCTGCAGCAGCTCTCTCATGCTGAGGCATCTGCCTCTTCTTGCCATCGAAACGATGCTGCTGATATCTCCGATCTCTCCGACCGGAATGCTTCCCTTATGAACAATAACGGAAACCGCTTCAGTAGTTTCCGTTAGTGCATCCTTTGCCATGCGCATGTTGGTCATCGGTTCGAGCTGCACTATTCTTTCCTTAGCGAGTCCCGAGCCTGCCAGATCGCGCAGGAGGTCAAGTATTTTATTGAATTCGAGGAGTGTCAGTATCTTAGAATTCATCTTCACTGTTCAGTCTTTTGATGGATTTAAGCTCGTTCCTGAGATTGACATTTTCCATCTGAAGGTCGAAGTAAGCATTCTCCATCTCTACGAGTTTCTCCTGAAGCTTTTTCTGATCTTCAGTGTTCTGTGTCTGTCTGTCGACTTCAGAAGACATCTTGTCCTTAAGATCTGTGACCTGCTTTTTCGACTGCTCCCACAGCTGGATGTAGTGCTTGACATCGTTGTCGAGCTGATAGTTCTCTGTCTGGAGCTTGAGCGTCATGTCCGTGTTATCCATGAGCTTCTCTGCGATATTAAGTGCTGTCAGTACCGCAGCCTTGTAATTAGGATTGACATTGAGCGCCTTGCTTACCGCTCTGAGCTCTTCATCCACCATCTTAGCGATATCCTTGATGCGTTCCTCGCTCTTCTCGCTTGAAAGCACATAATTGGTTCCGCAAATGATTACATCGGCTCTGTTCTTTTCCATTTCTAACCTCGCATTGAAAATTATAGTTATCTGCCCCTGACGGCCTCATACATCAGTATGGCCGCCGCAACAGCTGCGTTTAAAGATTCGATCCTTCCCTTCATAGGAAGCGTCACCTTCACGTCTGCCATTTCTATCATGGCATCAGATACACCGCTTCCCTCATTGCCTATTATAAGGGCTATGCCCTTGCTGAGATCCTCCTCGTAATAAGGCACGCCTCCGTCAACTGCAGTAACGGCAATACGTCTGCCTGATTTTCTGAGGATGTCTCTGAGTTTGTCTTCGCCTGTCACGTATATTACCGGGATCTCGAAGATCATGCCTGCTGTCGCTCTGAGCACTTTAGGTGAGTAAATATCCACCGTGCCGCTCATCGCGATTATGGCTTTGTAGCCGGCAGCGACCGCAGTCCTTATCAGGGTACCCATGTTGCCCGGATCCTGGATACGGTCGAGCACAAGCAGGTTATCGTCTTTATCAAGACTGTCGATGAGCCCGGGATCGCAGGCCTGCTGTTTTACAACAGCCAGCATGCCTATCCCTCCGCCTGCATCAGTAAGTGCGGCGAATTCACGCTCAGGTATCTCGCAGACAGTCATGTCCGGAGACTTGATGCAGTCCTTTATGAATCCCGGCGCGTCTTCAGCGGCTCCTGCAGGAATCATTATGAAATCGACGTCAAGGCCTCTTTCAAGGACCTCTCCGACCAGATTCCTGCCTTCGACTGCAAAGCGGCCCTCAGTGCTGCGGCCTTTGCGCGTACTGAGTTTTCTGACGAGCCTGATCCTGCTGTTGTCACCTGATGTTATTCTGATCAGCATAGCCTCGTGTACGGATCGATTTCTTCCGGCTTACTTAAGGAATTCCGGTATATCGAAATCATCGGAGCTGTGCGGTGCAACAGAACTGCTGTCATCGAAGAGCTTGTCGAGTTCAACCTCAACGGCATCGAGACCGTCGACTGTGATCCTCTTTGCAGTAGCAAGAGTGTCTCTCTCAGTCTGTGGTGTGATAGTGATGCCTTCCATGCCCTCTGTGACTCTGCCGAAGTCCGTAGCAATGATGGTTACGGAGATCTTATCTGTCATATCCTCGCTGATAGTAGCACCGAAGATGATGTTTGCATCTGCATCTGCCTCGCCCTGTACTCTGTCGGCGATAGTGTTGATGTCGAGCATTCCCATGTCATATCCGCCCGTAACATAGAGCAGGATGGATTTTGCGCCTGCGATCGATGTCTCGAGCAGCGGGCTGTTGATGGCATTTGTGATGGCCTGTTCGATCCTGTCTTCTCCTTCGCCTGTACCAACACCCATGTGTGCCACTCCGCGGCCTTCCATGATGGTTCTGACATCTGCGAAGTCGACGTTTACGAGTCCGTACTCGGAGATCAGGTCTGAGATTCCCTGTACGCCCTTTCTGAGAACGTCATCTGCCATTGCGAACGCTTCAAGCATCGATGTATTCTTATCGCTCGAATCGATGAGCTTGTCGTTAGGGATAACAACGAGTGAGTCAACGAAGTTGCTGAGATACTGTATGCCCTTTGCGGCGCGGTTCCAGCGCTTCTTTCCCTCGAATGTGAATGGCTTTGTGACTACAGCTACTGTAAGAGCTCCGCAGTCCATCGACGCCTTGGCGATGATCGGTGCAGCTCCTGTACCTGTGCCGCCGCCCATTCCTGCAGTAATGAATACCATGTCAGCATCCTGGATGTTGGCGATGATCTCGTCGATACTTTCCTCGGCAGCCTTCTGGCCTACCTCCGGATTAGCTCCGGCACCACGGCCTCCTGTGATCTTCTCACCGAGCTGTACCTTGATCTCAGCTTTACATCTCGAGAGAGCCTGTCTGTCTGTATTCACACCAATGAAGGTCACGCCCTGCAGTCCGGCGTCGACCATGCGGTTGATCGCATTACATCCGCCGCCGCCGATACCGACGACTTTGATGATTGCGGCATTGTCCGGTTCTGAAACAAAGTCGGAAACGAATTCCATAGTGAAGTCCTCCTCAAATAAATATACTTATAAAGATATATTGTAATAGTAACATATAAAAACCCTGAATGCATTAGTTTTTTGGGAAAAAACACAACATTTAGGGGGTGTTTGCTTTACAAGACACAATTACTTGTAAACTAGAATGTCGGTATGAACGACGCGGTTCCGTCCTCTCCGAATGTGATAGTGCCCCTTTCGATGCCGTCCCCGAACAGCTTTTCAAGCACCAGATGGAGTCTTCCGTTCTCCATATTGGTCATGAGAGTATCATAGTCAGTCTTCACAACGAGCGTATCATAAACGTAAGCCTTAACTTTTTTCTCTGAAGTGATGTCGACACTGACGAAATACAGATCGGACTTCATCATCATTTTAATAAGATCAAGGACCTTATTCATACGGATTCCGTTATCGGTACCGATCTTTTCTCCCAGCTTTATTTTGCTGACTACAATACCCTGGACGATGGTGGTCATCGGCTTGTTTCTGCTTTTCTTAAGGAGTATGCCGTCCTCATCCATGACGAGATAGTCATCGTCATATTTGAATGCCAGACGTTCCTCCCTCTCGGTAACCCTGATCACCAGTGTAGACGGCAATCTGCGCCTTACCTCTGCATGCTTTATATACGGGTTGTTCTCAAGGAATTCTTTCGTCTCCTTGATATTGGCTTTATATATAATATTGCGGCCCGGTGAAGCATGGCCCATATTGATGATCTCTTCCGCGGTGTAGTGCGAATTGCCCTGCACCACTATCGCATCTATGGTGAACAGTCCTGAATTGGATATAAGAAACCATGCTATACCGAAAAATAATATGGTCAGGAAAACGTAGAAGCGAGTTATGAAACGGTTTTTCTTTCTCTTTTTGTAAAGCCTGCGTGCCTTCTGTTTCTTGGCCAGCTCGCCCATCTCAGCATGATCGGCCGGAAGCCCGTACTGGGTTTTTTCAGCATCCTCACCATCTGCATGCTGCCTTTCCATGACCTTCGTCTCTTCGGACAGTACTGCCTGTTTGAACCTTTCAGCTTCCCTTTCTGCGCGCTCCTCTTCAGGATCCGGCTCAGTATAGACCTCGCCCTTCGGTACTACGAAGGTGTATGTGATGAAATCGTCTTCATCCGGCAGACCGGTCGCAGCATACACCGGCGGCTCCACAAGAGTAGGCCTTCCTTCCGGGTCGGCTGCTTTGTATGTGTCAAAGAAGTCATCTTCTGACTCAACGAAATCTTCCTCATCCGCTTCAGCGGCATCAGCCAGCGCGTCATTTACCTTTTCAGTAAAGCGCCTGCGATCCATTACGATCGTCTTTGCCGGTTCAGACTCCTCATCATCAGCCTCAGCAGATTCAGGCTCTGCAGACTCGACGGAGTCAGCTTCCGCATCACCTGGCTCAGGTTCTTTGCCGGTGACTTCAGCCGGCTCAGGCTCAATAATGACCGGTTCCGGTACAGCCCCCTCAAACTCGGGTTCATCAGTGTCAGATGGCTCTGCTGCACCTGTTTCAGACGGTCCTGCCACACTTATTTCTGACGGTTCAAGATCCGGATCCCTGTATATCTCACCTTTTGGTACAACAAAAGTGTACTGGATGTCTTCATCCACTACATTTTCAGCAGCCGACTTCGCCTCTCCAACCTCTGATACGAAGCCTTCTTCGATATTCGGTACAACAGTTTCCTTCTTCTCTTCCAAACCTTATCCGTTCTATATGGTATGGTCCAATTTTTTAATTTCGTTCAAAATGGACCAATCGCAGCTTTGTTTTCTTTGTTATTTTGGTCCATTATTTTGATTTTGGCCGGAATGGACCAATTATGTTTTGATATACGTTTTCCTGTGTGCAAAGCTGATAGCACTGCTTTATTTGCACGTTGCTGACGGCTTTATCCGCAAGGTTCTGACGGCTTATTTGCAGGTCCGGACGACGGTGTTATATATGATGTCTGTCGCGTCCACAGGAGCGATGCTGCGGCTGGCCCTTTTCATGCCTTCGAGCCTCTCCCTGTCTGCATCAAGCCTGCGGACCTCTTCCATTACCCTGTCCGCAGTGTCTGAGTTTTCTCTTACTATTATTGCACCGCCGGTGTCCGCAACAGCTTTTGCGTTGTAGTACTGATGATCAGCGGTTACATTCGGTGACGGAATGAATATGGCCGCCCTTCCTGCCATAGTGACCTCTGCGACTGAGAGAGCGCCGCTCCTGCTTATCGTGAGGTCGCATGCCGACAGCTGTGCCGGCATGTCGTTTATATATGCGCTTATCCTGACGTTTGAAGGGCTGAAACCTTCTTCTGCCAGGCGCCTGCTTATTGCGTCGTAATATTCTCTGCCGGTTCCCCAGATCACAGTGTATCCGTCCCTGCCGGCGTATTCTCTGGCGATAGCCTCGCCTATGCTGTTTGTGGTCTCGGATCCGAGGCTTCCGCCAAATACCATTATGACGAAATCATCCTCAGGGATGCCGAGTGTCTTTCTGTCTGCTGAGCGGTCCCTGCCGTCAAAATCCGACCTGACGGGATTACCGCTGTAGATCACATTGTCTTTGTTTTTGAAGTACTCCCGCGCGGACTCAAATCCAAGGAACACCGCTTTGGCATTGCGCGCGCCGAGCCTGTTTGAAACGCCCGGGAAGCCGTTCTGCTCGTGCAGATATACAGGAATCCTGAGCCTTCTGGCGGCCAGAACCACTGGTACGCTCACGAAACTTCCCGTACTGATAACAGCATCCGGCCTGAACTTTTTCATCAGCTTTATAGCATCCCGCCTTCCGTTCAGGGTTCTTCTGATGGTAGTCGCCAGTCTCACCGGATTGCTGCGGTCGAACCACGTGGAGTCGACCTCGTGCAGCTCATAGCCATGCGCAGGGATTATCTGCCGCTCGAGGTCCTCGCCTTTCGCGATGTATATGACCTCGCCTGACGGGTCCTCCTCCCTGAATTTATCGCCTATCGCAAGTGCCGGATATATGTGGCCGCCTGTGCAGCCTCCTGTCAGAACGATCTTCATGCAGCGGCCTCCGCTTTCTTCTTCATTTTGATTTTAGGTATCCGTTTTTTGGACACATTAAGCACTATGCCCATTGCTATCATGAATGACCAGATGGACGTGCCTCCATAACTGATGAACGGAAGTGTGATACCTGTAGCAGGCATCGATGAGGTAACGACCGCCACGTTGATGATAACCTGGAGTCCGAGCATTACTCCTACTCCCGTAGCAAGATAGAATCCGAGTCTGTCTCTGGCTTTGAGAGCTACCATGAATATCCTGAAAAGCAGGACTATGTATACAAGCATCAGTATGGCAAATCCGATATATCCGAGTTCCTCGCCTATTACTGCAAGGATGAAGTCATTCTGCGGCTCAGGCAGATACAGGTTCTTTGCGATACTGCGGCCGAATCCGAGACCTCTGAGTCCTCCGTTGCCCAGCGCGATGAGTCCCTGTGACACCTGGTAGCCGCTGCCCTGGAAGTCCGCGAACGGATCGCGGAAGCTGGTTATTCTCTGATACCAGTGAGCAGGGCTCTTAGCTGACATGATGTACATATAGCCTGCCACTACTCCGGCAAGCGGGACAGCCAGGAACAGATAGTTCAGTCCTGCTACCAGCATGATGGCTATCATAATAGCCACGATTACGATAGCTGTGGACAGGTTAGGCTGCCTTACGATCAGGTAGAAGTGGACGCCCATGACCACAAGGAGCACGAACAGTCCTTTGACGGTGCGTATGTTGCTCGGGTTCTTTATCAGGAAGCACGAAGTAAACACGATCATAGCTACCTTTGAGAACTCACTCGGCGTTACACCGATGCCTCGTATGCCTCGCTGAGCTCCGCCGACGGTGGAACTCGTCAGGATTACGAGTACGAGCAGGGCTACAGATATAAGCACTATCAGGTAACTGACCTTCATGTATATGTGATAATCGATGTTTGCGACTATGAGCATTACGAAGAGACCTGATCCTACCCAAAGCATCTGTCTGAACAGATAGTACGTCGGGTCTGGATGTGCGGTGTTTATGGTCTGGTAATAGCCCGCGCTGAATACCATCGCGACTCCGAAGAGTGAGAGCACGATAACCAGAACCACTACACCGAAGTCATAACCGCTCACTACCCTGCCGAGTCCGCGCCCGAAATCCCTCGCTTCGTCGATGGCGTTCGTTTTGTCGCGTCTTTCACGCCTGATAGCCCTGCGTGTAGCAGCTTTCTCAGCCCTTGTTTTTTTCTTTTCTACTTCAGCATCTCGTTTATGCATTGTTTGAAGTGTCTGCCTCTTTGTTCAAAATTAGCGTACATGTCCCAGCTTGCGCATGCAGGTGACAGCAGGACTTTCTCCCCTGCTCTTGCGAGCTCTGCCGCCTTGCGCACGCATTCAGGCATGTCCTTGCAGTTATAAATATTGGTGAAGCCGGCTTTTCTGGCAGCTTCTTCTATAATAGGCGCATCTCTTCCGAGAAGGATGAGCGCCTCTACAGATCCCTCAAAGTGATTTACCAGATCCTCAAAATCCTGGCCTTTTCCGTCTCCTCCGGCTATGAGGATTATTCCGTCCCTGAGAGCCTTGATCGCGATGACCGCAGCATCAACGTTGGTTCCCTTTGAGTCATTGTAATAATCTACGTCATCAACTCTTCCGCAGAACTCGATGCGATGCTCAACACCCGGGAACTCCTTTATAACCGCAGATATCACATCAGGTCCGATCCCGGCGAAGAATGATATCGCAGCCGCAGCGAGTACGTTTTCTACGTTGTGATCACCTATGATGCGCAGATCCGACCTGTCACAGATATAATGTTCTGTGCCGTTGAGATCCTTTACGATAATCTTGGTACCGTCAAGATATGCTCCGAAGTCCGTTTTTTCCTTTCTGCTGAATGGGATCACTTTCGCTTTGGTGTTTTTCGAGAGCTCAAACGCCTGCTTATCGTCCAGATTTATGATGAGGAACTCATCCTCTGACTGGTTTGCGGCTACCTGAGCCTTAGCAGCGCCATATGCCTCCATGGTGCCGTGCCTGTTAAGATGATCCGGTGTGAGATTAAGGATGGCTGAAACTACAGGCCTGAAATCAACTGCAGTCTCAAGCTGGAACGAAGATACTTCTGTAACCAGCCAGTCTTTGTCTGTGCTGTCCATTGCCTGTGTGACTACCGGATTTCCTATATTGCCCACGACGGCAGTATTTCGCCCTGAAGCCTTGAAAATCTCGCCTACCAGTGTAGTTGTTGTCGTCTTGCCGTTTGTGCCTGTAATGGCCACAAAATTGCCTTCTCCGAGTCTGTATGCCAGCTCCAGTTCACCGATGATCTCGGCGCCTGCTTCTCTGGCTTCCTGTATATAACTGAGTGAAGTCGGCACCCCCGGGCTCAGAACAAGCATGTCATAAGCAGTCATGTCTTCAGGCACGCTGCCGAGATACGACCTGATCTCCTCATTCTGCATATACTGCAGGAACTGCGTGTCGAGCTTATCAGGAGTCTTTGAATCCTGGATGGTTACTTCGGCACCGGCTTCATTCAGAGCCCTTGCCGCAGCTTTACCGGATTTTCCGAGGCCAACTACAAGCACCCTGCGTCCTCTGAGTATCTGTTTGTAAGTGATTCCTCTTTTAATCATGTGTTTGCCCCTTCTGTTTATTTATCAGCGGATATCAGCGGACCGAGAGGAACGCTATGACGCAGCAGATCAGGGTGAATATGCAGAATACGCGTACTACCTTTGTCTCATGCCAGCCGCCAAGTTCGAAGTGATGATGGATCGGTGCCATCCTGAAAACTCTCTTACCGCCTGTTTTCTTGAAATATGTGACCTGGATGATCACGGACAGTGCCTCTATTACATAAATGAGACCTGCAATAGGCAGGAGCCACTCCATGTGGCCGACGATCGCCATTGCCGAAAGCACTCCGCCAAGCGCCATCGATCCTGTGTCTCCCATGAATATCTTTGCCGGATAGTGGTTGTAGAGCAGAAAGCCTATGAGCGCGCCGAATACGGCCTGGCCGGCAACGGCCATAGGCTCGTTGCCGCCGTGCACGGTCATGCCCACGATGGCGAACGTGCACGCCACGATCGACGAAGTGCTCGCTGCCAGGCCGTCAAGCCCGTCAGTGAGATTGACAGCATTGGCCATGGCCACCTCTATGAATACTACGAACGGAATATAGAGGATTCCGAAATCAACTGTTTTGCCGAAGAACGGTATAAGCATGGTAGTGCCCTCTTTGACCATCATGAAGATGGCAAGCGCTATGCCGAATATCACCTGAAGCGCCAGTTTCTGCTTAGGTGTGAGCCCTTCGTTCTGCTTCTTGGCAACTTTGTTATAGTCATCAAGAAAGCCTATCGCTCCGAAAGCGAACATGCTGAGAAGTATTGCGATCTTTCCGGTCGCATCACTCCCCTTCATGAACATGCTTACAACTATAGCGACAGTGATGCCGATTATGAAGGCTATTCCTCCCATGGTAGGCGTTCCGGCTTTGCTCAGGTGGGCCTGAGGCCCTTCTTCCCTTATGAACTGACCGAACTGCTTATGCCTCAGCAGCGGTATCATTCTCGCTGTCACCAGCATCGATACTGCGAACGCGACTGCCGCTATGAGCGCGTATTCTCCTATTCCGTGACTCATGATCATTTGCTCTTTTTATTCTCCACTATGCTGTAAAAACGTCACTCGCTGTAAATATATACAACCGAATCCTTTTCCACTCTCGTGCCTGCCTTCGGATACTGGTCAACAACCACGAATGACTGATTGCTGTGATCCTCAGGGATCACTGTATATTTGAGTTTATTGTTCTGAATGTTGCGGATGGCATCCTTGCTGTCCATTCCGGTAACATCAGGAACCTCCACAGTGTTTTTCTTTGCAGCTTTCTTTTCTTCCTTGGTGAGCTTGCGCTCAACGCCCAGATATTCGAGGGACTTCTCTGTGATCTCCTTGACTATAGGACCTGCAGTGTATGCACCGTACTGCACCTTTCTAGGTCTGTATACAATGCAGATCATTGAAATTACAGGATCGTCCATCGGAGCCATAGCAACAAAAGATGTGTTGGTCTCGTTGCTGTACTTTTTGTTTGCTACGCGGTTAGCAGTACCGGTCTTACCACCTACCCTGTAACCCGGGATATATGCAGTAGTACCGCCGGCATCAGATACGTAGTATTCCATGATGTCGCACATTTCAGCCGCGGTCTCTTCGGAAATGACCTGTCTGACTTCGGTATCAGGAATCTCCTCTACCACCTTGCCGTTTGTATCGACTATCTTGTCTACGATCTTAGGTTTCATCAGGATCCCGTTATTGCCCAGGCTGTTAACAGCGCAGAGCACCTGTATAGGAGTTATCGCTATACCCTGACCGTATCCTGTAGTCGCAAGGTCTACATCGCTCATGTCTGCCGGATCCTTGACTATAGAGAGTCCTTCGCCCGGAAGGTCAATACCTGTCAGGTCGTTAAAACCAAAGAGATCGATGTAGTTGTAGAAGGTATCGGCTCCCATATCGAGCGCGACCTGTGCCAGCGCAGGGTTACAGGAGTTTCCTACGGCCTCCTTCAGATTCTCTTTTCCGTGAGTGAACAGACAGTGTAGATAGTAATTGTTTACTTTGATGGATCCCGTGCAGTTGTAGGTCGAATTCACGGTGGCGCTTCCCGAATCGATAGCTGCTGCCGCTGCTATAAGCTTGAACGTAGAGCCCGGTTCGTAGACATCGCTTACAGCTGTGATCTTCCACATATTGCTGAGGTACTCAGTCTTCTCCTGGTCTGTCATCTGCTCGAATGCCGCCCGTTCCTTTGTGCCTGCAGGCTTGTCGGAATCATTCGGGTCATAATCAGGCGTAGTTGCCATGGCAAGCACGTCTCCGGTCTTCGGGTTCATGACGATGCACGTGATGGCATCTGCTCCCGTCTTGTGCATACCGGTCACCAGAGCATCCTCCACAAAATGCTGTATTACAGAATCGATGGTTGTAACGATACCGTAACCGTCCTGGGCCTTGTAGTATCTCGTCTTGCTGTTGGAAAGCGTATCGCCGTTGTTGTCAGTCGTTCTTACGGTTCTTCCTTTTATTCCGGCCAGCGTAGAGTTGTATTCGTATTCGAGGCCTGAGCGCCCGACGTTTTCTTTATTTACTCCTCCAAGCACCTGTGCAGCGAATGCGCCGTTAGGATAATACCTTGCAGCACGTGTCTTAACGACTACATCGCCTGCAAACTCATTCTCGGCGGCCTCCACCTGCTGCCTGGTAAGTCCTTCTCCCAGAAGGACGAGGTTCTCTTCTCCCTCAAGGAGGGCCTTTACCTCTGCTGCGTCCTTGCCGGTGATATGTGCAAGTCTGAGTATCCTTTTCGCCTTGTCATCTGCGCTGATGCTGTCATCTTTATAAATATACTGTGTATAAGCATACAGCTCATATTCAGTCACCGTCTCAGCAAGTGTATTCATTCGCGAATCATAGATAGGACCTCTTACCGGAGCGATCTCAGTATCCACTTTCTGCATGTCGGCGGCCAGAACCTTGAGCTCATCTGACTTATATATCTGCCAGTATCCCATACGGAAGATAAGCGCAAAAAGAAGCACCAGTATCACTCCGAAACCAAACGCAAGACGCCTGCGGTTTCTGGAGGTGATCAGATTGCTGTTATCTTCAAGAGCTTTTCTCCTGATCTTTTCTCTTTTTTTATTAGTCTTTTTACCTGTATCCATACTTCCTCATT
>JBGUKU010000054.1:0-3821 GCA_045114615.1 Anaerovoracaceae bacterium | reverse complement strand
AGCTATATCAATATCAACCTGTACGAGAAGCTAGGCTATAAGATATATAAGGTGGAGCAAGGTCCCAGCGATCTTTCATTTGCATATATGAGAAAAACGCTTGATTAGGCTGACAAATTCCAGTTTGTCGATATGTTCCTGCATGGGCGAACACCCAAGTGCCCAAAACGGTGGATATGTTCCTGCCCGGCATTGGGCGAACAGGTATGAGGTATGTGCCAGTAATATCATTTCCTCGTGCCACGTTGAGACAGTAGTCTGCTTGAGCAACAAAAATGCCAGGTCGAAGGACTATATTGAGATCGGCTTAGACGTTGAGGATTACTATCGTATCAAAGATAGCGCTGGAGCCGATAAATGCGGAGGAGCGGAAGAGGATGAATAAAGCGGATCTGTATAGAAAACTATATGATCTTCAGGATCTGAAGTATCGTGATATGCAGATTAAGATAATTCCTACGGTAGAACCGGAGTCGGTGATTGGAGTAAGAACCCCGGAGCTTAAAAGTATTGCAAAAGATATTTTGAAAGACGGGAATTATAAGGGTTTTCTTGAAGAACTGCCACATAGGTACTTTGAAGAAAACCAGCTGCACGCTTTTATCATCTCCGGGATAAAAGATCTGAATGAATGTATGGAGGACCTGGAGACATTCCTGCCTTATGTAGATAACTGGGCTACGTGCGATCAGATGTCTCCGAAGATCTTCAGGAAGCACAAAGATGTGCTTTTTTCGCATATAAAAGAGTGGGTTAATTCTGAGAAAACGTATACCGTAAGATTCGGGGTGGGAATGCTTATGGAGCATTTCCTGGATGATGACTTTGATCCACTTTATCCTGAGCTGGTCGCAAAGCTTAGAAGTGAGGAGTATTACGTCAATATGATGATTGCCTGGTATTTTGCAACCGCTCTCGCAAAGCAGTATGAAAGCATTCTTCCATTTATTGAGGAGAAGAGGCTTGATGACTGGACGCATAACAAAGCTATACAGAAAAGCCTGGAAAGCAGAAGAATTACAGAGGAACAAAAGCTGTATTTGAAATCCTTGAAATTGGTTCGGTAATGCTGCCATTATTGCGAACAAAAAAGGTAATGATGACCAGCAGTTACAGGTTCAAACAGAGACTCTGGCTGTTGCTTGGCCAGAGTCTCTTTGAATATTGAAGAAACGGTAGTATAATTGACTTGTAATGTTGAAGACACGGTATATTGCGTGCAGCCTCAGGGATGAAGGACGAAACGAGAATTTGGCATGAAAATCATTGATTTTTATGCCAGTGATGACCAAAATCACTGGCTTTCCGAAATAAATAAGAGTGACTGGAAAGCAGGTAAATATCTGTATGAACTGCTTCGTGATCAGAAACTGAAGGAGTTGTGCGGCGAATCGACCAGAGCGCTCCTGCTTATTGATGGTGATAAACTGATTTCCTTTTGTACATACGCTGAACAGGATGATGTACGGGAGCCGTCACTGACACCTTGGGTCGGTTTTGTGTATACTTTCCCGGAGTATAGAGGAAAACGACGTGTTGGGAAGCTGCTAGAATATGTTTATATACTTGCAAAGAATGATGGTCATAAGCATATCTACATCTCCACGGGCGAAACAGGGCTCTATGAGAAGTACGGATATCAATTCTGGAAAAACATGAAGGATGCCTACGGAGATGATAGTCGTGTGTACAAGACGGATGTTGTCTCAATGGATTACAGTGATGTACTTGGAACCACAGTGAGCGGAACGATTGACAGGCCACTGGGAACTGCACATCCAAGACATCCGGAGATGGTATATCCGATCAATTATGGGTATGTTGATGGAGTGTTTGCTGGAGATGGAGCTGAACAGGATGTGTATGTATTTGGGGCGGATCAGCCACTGGAAACATATACCGGCAAGATCATTGCTGTATATCATCGCCTGAATGATAACGAAGATAAGTGGATTGTCAGTTTAAATGGAGAAACGATTCAGGCAGAGGATATTCTGGAGACCATTAGTTTTCAGGAACAGTTTTTTATGGGAGAGTTATATACACTATGATCGATGCATCATGAAGCGAATCAGATAAATTTCGCGTAGATTATGACGCTGAAGCCGGTGGCAAGGTGTTGTTCAACGAAAACGACGTCGAGACGGTAGTATTGATGTCAAGGAAAGATACATAAGGCCGTAAAAAGTGCCGCATTTACGGGCTTTTCGGGCATCAGGGCATCTGTGCCGGGGAGACGATTCGACTGCAAAAATCACTCTATCAGAACATATCAAACGCTTCGGTCGGAGGGTCGATTAGCCGTTTAGATGTCATAGGGTTGAGTGGCCGGTTTAGATGTTTTTGCGGTAGGGTTGAGTTAGTGATTTGGATAACAGCGGGTTGTGGCTGTGATTTGGATGTCAGGGCGGCAACTCGAAATTTAGTGAGGAGATTATATAAATGGTGTACGATGTATCTATTGACAAAGATCTGTTCAGCGTATATTCGGAGATCCGACTTGGGCTCTTACGCTTCCATGCAGATGTGAAAGCGTCAGATGATCATTTCTGGGATTATTTGAATACGGAAGTTCTGCCGCAGGTGAGAAGCGGAATTGAAGGAAAAGAATGGAGCGAGATCCCCGGCATTAAGGGCAGCCGTGCTGCATATAAGGCTTTTGGCAGAAACCCCGGCAGGTACAGAGTATCATCTGAATCCTTGATTCGCCGAGTTCGCCGCGGTGATGATCTGTACCACATAAACTCAGTAGTCGATGTGAACAACCTGATTTCTGTGAGAAGTGGTTTGTCTGTCGGATCATATGATCTCGGTCAGGTTCATGGAGCGATCAGGCTGCGCAAGGCTGAACATGGCGAGGGTTATACCGGCATTGGCAAGGACTTTCTGGATATGGAGAACATGCTCGTGCTGGCGGATGATGAAGGAATATTCGGGTCCTCCATGTCTGATTCTACGCGGGCGATGGTCACAGACTCTGCAAGGGACATTCTTGTAGTAGTCTACTGTTTTGAGAATGACATTGATCTCGACACACTGCTCTGTAATGCAGAAGATGCATTTGAGAGGTTTGCCGGGGCAGAGAATGCAGAACATTGGATTGTATGAATTCAAGTTGAGCAAACAGACCAAGGCTCCCACACTGCCATCAAGCGGCGGCGGGGAGCCTTCTTTTATGCTTCGATGTCAATTGTGACTCCGGATTTGAAGTCGATGGTGAAGCGATAAAGAAAGCGTGGAATGGAGATAAAAAGCCTCTGAGCTGATGATGGTTCAGAGACTTATTATGTAGGCGCAAAATGTAAAAAATTCGTAAGATCTTGACAAGTGACCTTTCGTTCACTATAATAAGTGAACGAAAGGTCACTCTCCTGCGTATGGAGGTTATTATGGCGAACGACACGAAAGATAGAATACTGGAAGCGGCGCTGGAGATGTTTTCACAAAATGGTTATGCAGGGACAAACGTCCGTGAACTGAGTGCATCTCTCGGGCTTGTTAAGTCCGGGGTCTATAAACACTATGAGAGCAAGGAAGCAATCTGGAATGCACTACTGGATCAGATGATTGCTTATTATCGAGGACGCACTTGAAATCAGCAATGCTATCGAAGTATTTGGCGGGGATTCCGCAAAGGAATCTTGCGAGATGTACAAGGCCGCGCTGCGGGGCGGAGTGCCGGAGCGAGGCGCGTTCGTCTTCTATGACTGCCTGCGTCCAAGCGAAAACGGCCCGGTCAACTGGGGACATTGCGGCATAAGTTTTGGGGACGGCCGAGTGATCCATGCGTGGGACATGGTCCGAGTTGATGACTATCTGGC
>JBGUKU010000053.1:0-45416 GCA_045114615.1 Anaerovoracaceae bacterium | reverse complement strand
GGGAGCTCGCGCTTGCCTGCCCTAAGTACGGCAACGACGATGATTATGTAGACTCGATAGCACGTGATCTTGCGGATTTCTTCTATGATGAGGTCACAAAATATGATGACCTTTACGGAAATCACTTCGTTACGGCGTTCATGGGGATCTCGAATTATCTGCCTACAGGCAAGGTCCTCGGTGCAACCCCGGAAGGAAGACACGCTAAGGATCCGATAAATGAGGGCGTTTCGCCGTATACCGGCAGTGACAAGTCGACATGCCTTGCAGCTTTGAGGAGCGCCGCAAAAATGAACCACGACATACACAGCGGAGGCACACTGCTCAATCTGCGCCTGAATCACGACCTTGTAGCTACTAAGCGCGGAAGAGCCAACCTCGGAGCTATGCTTCAGAGCTATTTTGCTTTAGGCGGTTTCCATGTGCAGTTCAATACCATTTCCAACGAGGTGCTCGCTGACGCTCAGGCAAATCCTGACAAATACCGCAGTCTGCTGGTAAGGGTGGCCGGGTACAGTGCGCAGTTCACCAACCTCTCAAGGGAGATGCAGGATTCGATAATGGCAAGGAATGCGCACGAAGCATTCTGATAACAGACAGCAGCCCGGCCACAGAGCCGGGCATATTTGTAATTATGAGCGTAAAAGGGTATGTAATGCAGATCCAGCCCTTCTCGGTCAATGACGGTGAAGGGATACGGACAAATATATTTATGGCCGGGTGTCCTCTGCGCTGCAGATGGTGCTCTAATCCTGAGGGGTTCGAACAGAAAGAACTGATCGGATGGTATAAAAGGAGATGTATCGGATGCGGTGCATGTGCCGCAGTGTGTCCGCAGGGGATAGGGATCGGCATGGAAGACCGCAGCAAGTGCATTGCGTGCGGTGCATGTGTGAAAGCCTGCCCCGGAGAAGCCAGAGCACGCATGGTCACTCTCATGGATGCAGATGATGTTATAAGAGAGGTGATGAAACACCGGCTGTTCTATTCATACAGCGGGGGAGGGGTCACCCTCTCCGGAGGAGAAGCGACATCGCAGCCGGAATTTCTGGACTATGTGTCGCGTGAATTGTATGATTCGGGGATCAGCATTGATCTGGAAAGCTGCGGTTATTTTGACTTCGACCTTGTACGGCAGTCTCTTGAGCGTATGGATCTGATATTCATGGATCTTAAGCACATGGATCCGGAAGAGCACAGAAAATATACGGGTGTGGGTAATGAATGCATACTTGAAAACATTGCGCGGCTGGGATCTCTCCGTGAAAAACCTGAAATTGTCATCCGGATACCGGTGATAGGCGGTGTAAATAACAGCGAAGAAAATATTGCTGCCTCTGCGGCTTATGTACATGATGTACTGCCTGAAGCGAAAATGGAGCTGCTTTCGTATCACTCTCTTGGAAAGATCAAATATGAAGCGACAGGCATACCGTTCGATCAGGACAGATTCTATACTCCTGATAAGGAGGAAATGAAAAAGCTGCGCGGTATCGCAGCAGCTCATGGCCCGAAGATAGCTGACTACAGATAAAGTATAATCCGGGTCTGCTGATTGGTAAACTACGCGCAGTTAATCGAAAACCGCATACATACATTTGGTTTCCAAAGCCTTTTTTACTGCCCGTGTATGCTGTATAATCACATCGTAGATAATTGGTGTTGATGCAGCGGCCTGAAACCGCTATAAAAAGGAGACCAAAGATGAAAGAAAACGTAATTTTCTGCTATTCAGGCACAGGAAACTGCCTTGACATGGCAAAGAACATCGCCAGAAGCCTTGGCGATACAGACATCATAATGATGCGTAAGTATCCGGCCGTTACAGATGTAAGAGAGGCAAAGAGGGTAGGATTCATATTCCCTTGTTACGGCGGCGGCCTCCCGGGACATGTTGAGAGATACCTTCATGACATCAAGGTAAGCCCTGATGCATATACATTTGCTATCAATCAGAGCGCATCCTACAAGGGTGAAGGACTCAGAAAGCTGAATGAGATCATTCCGCTCGACTACTGGGCTGCAGTTACACACCAGTGCACATGCATCTGGCTCTTCCCGCATGACCTCATGATCCCTAAGATGGGAGCAGTAGAGGCTCAGGCCAGATCAGAGCATTTTGCTGAGAGATTCGCTAACGACATCAAAAACGGCGTTAAGTCGAAGAGGGGAGTTCCTAAAGCATATGCAAACAGTGCTGAGCATGCACTATGGCCGCAGATCGCCCGCAAGAAAGGCCTGACACTCAAGGCTAATGACAATTGTGTACTGTGCGGCACCTGTGCCAAGGTGTGCCCTATGGGCAACATCAGATATGTCGGAAAAGCAGTGGTGTTCAGTGATAAGTGTATCTCATGCTGCGCATGTGTACAGTATTGCCCGCAGGAAGCTATCAATTTCGGAAAGGTCACGGAAAAGAGAGAGCGCTATCACAACGTTAATATCACCGTTGATGACCTGAATGAGGAAATCATTTCGTTCTGAAAGAAGACAATAAAAGAACCGCCGGCGTAAGACCGGCGGATTTTTATGCTCTATTTCTGAGGATTTGTATCTATTTCGTCGTGCGATGTTTTGGACTCGCCGCCGTCAGAGCTTGCATCGTTCAGATCCTTTTTGATCTGGCTGCTGCTGATTTCAGGGGTACGCGGCAGATAAACGACTTCAACGCCTTCCTCCCTCAGAAAATCAAACTTACCCTTCCAGTCATCACCGATAACAAATGTATCGATGTGATATTCATGCATGTCGCTTTTCTTTTGTTCCCAGTTCTCCTCAGGGATGACCAGGTCGACATATCTGATGGACTCAACAAGAGCCTTGCGCTGCTCATATGAGAAATAACATTTCTTCTGCTTGGAGTTCCAGTTGAACTCATCCGTCGAGATAGCGACTATAAGGTAGTCGCCGAGAGCCTTGGCTCTTTTGAGCAGGTTGATGTGACCGTAGTGAAGCAGGTCATATGTGCCGTAAGTTATTACTCTTTTCATTATATTCTCCGTTCATGGGTGGTTTTTCTGTTCTGTGGTTGTATTGTATCATTGAAAGCGGGTACAAGGCAATTGATGCGTGTACTGTGGTGCAGCCTGTCTGACTCATTGGACACAAAACGTGCAGAGTGTTATTATTTAATAATTAAGATGTCCCGTATAAAGAGGAAAGGGAATAATTATGGAAGCAAGTATCAACAATGTAGGAAAGCTCGTTGATAAGATCAGTGATGGTGCGATGGACATCGGACTGAAGATCGTCCTGGCTATAGTCATCTATATCGTGGGCAGCTTTATTATCAAAAAGATAATAAAGGCTCTGGGAAAGATGAAGTCCATGAAGTCCATCGATACGACGGCAGCAGGATACATCACTACTTTTGTAAAAGCAGCTCTTTATGTAGTGCTCGCGGTATCAATAATTGCGCTTCTGGGTGTACCGATGTCTTCGGTAATCGCGGCGATAGCCTCAGTGGGAGTAGCCATAGGCCTGGCACTGCAGGGGGCTCTCAGCAACATAGCCGGCGGTATAATGCTGCTCATATTCAGACCGTTCAGCGTGGGTGATTACATCACTGCAGGCGGTGAAGAAGGAGTGGTAAGGAGCATTTCTCTCGTATATACCGTTCTGACGACGCTCGATAACCGCAGGATATCCATTCCTAACGGTAATCTGATGAACTCTACCATATGTAACGCAACGGTAGAGGAACTCAGAAGAGTAGACCTCAACTTCGATATAGCAGGCTCGGAAGATTCCGATAAGGTGCTGAAGATCCTGTCTGATGTCGTTGACAGTACGGAATGGGCACTCGGCAATCCGGCTCCTCAGGAGCTGATAACAGCAGGCGTTCCGGGTGGGCTTACTTACACAGTCAGAGTCTGGGTCAAGACTGCTGACTACTGGAATGAGTATGGCGCATTGATGAAGATGATACCTGCTGCACTCAACGAGGCAGGCATCGCAAGGCCATCAACACCTATAAGTGTAAGCAAATAATACCGGAGAAAGGAATAAGGCATTCAGATGAAAAGAGTCACAGGAGCTGTCATTACAGGAGCTTTGTTTGCAGGGCTGATAGTACTCCTCAAAATTTATGATGTTGCTGCTGTAGGTCCTGCCGGGACTGAAGTAGGATTCTCACATATCAACCAGTTCGTGCACAACCTTACCGGCGTCAACATGATATGGTATCAGATAACGGATTTCATAGGATACGGAGCCATCGCGGTATGCGGAATGTTCGCCGTTGCGGGGTTCGTCCAGATGATAAAGCGCAGAAGCCTGCTGAAAGTCGACAGGGAAATATGGGCTCTCGGCGGACTGTTCATAGCCGTAATCGGATGCTATGTATTCTTTGAGAAATACATAATTAATTACAGACCTATAATAATGCCGGGAGAGACTGCACCTGAAGCGTCGTTCCCTTCGTCGCATACAATGCTTATCATGACTGTAATGATTGCCGTTATGATAGTCTCTGATAAATATTTCGGCGATCTTCTCGGAGCTTTCATCAGGGTTCTGTGTTTCCTGACGGTTCTGGTCACTGTCTGCGGAAGACTGTATTGCGGGGTGCACTGGTTCACAGATATCATCGGAGGCATACTGCTCAGCGCTACGCTGCTGTTCCTGTTCGCAGCTGCTGTTTCAGCCGGTGGAAAAAAGAAGGTGGATCCTGCTCTTGAATTTGCTTACGATAATAAGCAGGCAGCGAAACGCAGAAATGATGTTACGGAATCAACGAGAGGATACAAACCAAAACATTAAGATTATCTATAAGCGATGAGGTCAAAACGGGTTAACAATTATAGAAAAAAACTATACGACTAAATTCAGTAATTAGTTTAGACAATTGGTTAAAAGCGAAACATGGCGATAGACTCATATGAGGTATAAAAAATGCCTCATATGGCTTTTTTTGCGAAAATATCTAATGTTAAATGGAGGATCGAAATGGAAAAGAAAAATGACAAGTTGATGATCATCATCGCTGGCTTAGTGATCGGTGTCATCGCAGCAGGACTTGCATTCCTCGGAAACCCTAAAAACATGGGATTCTGCATCGCATGCTTCCTGCGTGACACAGCAGGCGGTCTCGGACTTCACAAGGCCCCTCCGGTACAGTACATCAGACCTGAGATCATCGGAATCGTTATCGGCGCATTCGTAGCGGCGTTCGCAAAGAAGGAATTTGGCTCAAAGGGCGGAAGCGCTCCTATGACAAGATTCGTTCTCGGATTCTTCGCTATGGTAGGCTGCCTTATGTTCCTCGGATGCCCGTTCAGAATGATCCTGAGACTGGCCGGCGGAGACCTGAACGCTCTTCTCGGTCTTGTGGGATTCGTTATCGGCATCTGCTGCGGTATCTTCTTCCTCAAGAACGGATACTCGCTCAAGAGAACTTATAGCCTTACAGCCGGTGAAGGTTACTGGATGCCTATCCTCGAGGTAGTGATATTTGTTCTTCTCATTGCAAGACCTGCATTCATCGCTTTCTCAGAAGAAGGCCCTGGATCAATGCACGCAGCAGTTATCCTGTCGCTGGCTGCCGGACTCGTTGTTGGTGTTCTGGCTCAGAGAACAAGACTGTGCATGGTCGGCGGAATGAGAGACCTCGTTCTCTTCAAAGAGACAAGACTTCTTTGGGGATTCATCGCTATCCTTGTTGCAGCACTCATTACTAACCTTGCTCTTGGCGGATTCAAGCTCGGATTTGCAGAGCAGCCGATCGCACACACTGACGGACTCTGGAACTGCCTCGGTATGCTCCTCGTAGGATTCGCCTGCGTACTCCTCGGCGGATGCCCGCTCAGACAGCTCGTTATGTCTGGTGAAGGCAATGCTGACAGCGCAGTTACAGTTCTCGGCCTTATGGTCGGTGCTGCATTCTGCCACAACTTCGGACTTGCTTCCAGCGGCGAAGGCCCTACACCTGCAGGCAAGATCGCAGTTATTCTCGGTATCATCGTTGTCGCTCTCATCGGCGTAGTCAATACTTACGTTAAGGAGAAAGCACCTGCAAAGGAAGCAGCATAAAACCGACAGGAGGTATACTATGGTAGATGCAAGAGGACTGTCCTGCCCAATGCCTGTGATCATGACCCAGAAGGCTATGAAGAGCAAGGAGGACTACTATGAAGTAATGGTAGATGCTCAGGCTCCTCTCGAAAACGTTACACGTTTTGCAAAGAGTCAGGGTTACAACGTTGAGGTAGAGGATAAGGGCGGAGAGTATCTGCTCAAGATCTCCAGATAGAATGCAAAATAAAGCGGGGGAGTGATCCCCCGCTTTGTGCTATAATCATCTTATCGTATGAATACTTATATAGCTACTTTTTTTATGCATTTTGGCTCGATAAGGTTTGAGCGCCTTTGCAAGTCAAAGGGACTTGAAGCGCGTACCATGCCTGTTCCGAGAAGTCTGAGCAGCAGCTGCGGCACCTGTGTAAAGTACAGGGCAGCGGAGCCGCTTTTTGATCCTGCCCACGATGAGATGGAGCAGATGGTCATCTGCAATGATGACGGTTCATATACCCAGATCTACAAAGCAAAAAACCTTTGAATCACAAAAGGATCCCGGCAGCGTTAAGCCGGGATCCTCTTTTTTCTAAAGTGTAAATATCTCAAGATCTTCACATTCCTCAAGCGCTGCTTTAGGACCAACAACGCATACGGTGCCTTTCTCTGCCATGTCCTTCAGAACATCCCCAAGGCCGGCAAGATCGCCGGCTTTTGTATTAAGGATCTCCCTGCGGATCCGGATCCTGTCTTCATCGGTAAATCCTGACAGATAGAAGTCATCTGCAGACCTGCCTTTGGCAGCAGGTGAGAGCAAAGGTTCTGTCGAAGCAATGGTCGATATGATGAAACCGTCTATATCAACGCTTTCGTCCGAAGCAAAATCTTTAAGGAAGTCAGACGTTGTCCTGAAAATTCCCAGCGAGCGCCCCGGGCTCGGATCTCTGTAAGTGTGGCAGAAAAGACTGCCTGTTCTGCCTGCTGACATCGATGCTCCGTATGCTCCGCCCTGCACCCTGATACTGTTCCAGAGGTGTGAAAGGGAGATTATGTTTGCAGCCACCTGGAAATTACCGCTCATTTTGTGACCATCGCTCTTAAGATCGTATGATGTGACGGCAAACGACACTGCGGCAGGTATTTCGATACCCATGCGGCGAGGAAGCTCTGACTCATAGTGGACCTTATCAGGCATTGCCTCTCCATCCGGGAGCTTTTCCATGAGCTTTGAAAGATCAGAATAGCTGTCGGCTGTTACACCGATAATGGCATTTTGCCTGCATACACTCTTTCTGATGACTTCTTCAGCGAATGCTGTGAATTCATCGAGTTCATCATCAGAAGCAGAACTCATCCCGTGCATGTACTGCATGAAACTATGTCCATTGACAGCTTCAGCAGCAGCATCTCTGGCAGACCAGTGCGATCTTGCTTCAAACAGCCCAAGACGGTGACCGTTGGCCATGGCTGTCCGTTTGGAATCTTCATCGATCTGGGTTATCAGCTCGCGCATCATCGCTTTCTCATCAAACTTTGTGCCTGTCAGTATCTCAGCGATGAGACCTTCGGCCTCTGACAGTTTGTCTGCGAGCACAGACGCCCTGACTCTGATGCAAGGGGTACATTCTTCACTGTCATCGTCTTTGGCAAGTATATCCAGCCCGAATGAGATGCCGCCAATATACATGCGGATCTCGTTCTGCAGTGACAGTACATCGTATCTTCCTGTTGGAAGATCCCTGAAAAATTCAGTGATGAGTGCTGCTGCAGGCAGGTCGGACAACGCCAGCTGGGTGACAGGGAAATATATGTTGACATGGACGATCCCGTTCGATGGAAGCTGATGGAACAGCACTTTGGCTCCGCATATGTCTTTTTCCTCGGTAGGGATAAGCTGAGGCATCGGGTCGATATCTGCGATGTCCAGCTGAGGTATGGTTGCAAGAGCTTCTTCACTGTCATCATTCTGCTGCCACTCAAGCAGTTTGCGGTTGAGTTCTTCGAGCTTTTCCCTGCCCGGTCCGTCAAGCGCTTCAACTGCAGCCTTCACACGCAGCGCTTCGTCAGCAGCTTCTTTTGAGGCATAGCCGCTGTCAGGTATCAGTATGAGTGTTGAGAGCATGGATGTGTCGCCCAGAATCTCTCTTGCCAGTTCCTCCATCTCCCCGTTATCGATCATTGAACGGACCCTGGTTATTGATGAATCCGTGGTGAGATATAAAGCCGGGTCTCCGCCGTAGAGCCACGAGGAGTATGCTGCGATCATTCTGTAAAGAGCCTGAGGCTCCGGATACTGTCTGAACCTGAAATCTGTCTGATTCACCGATGCCTCAAGGTCTCTCCCTGAAAAGCCTTTTTCAGTTATCTCATTTATAGTCTCCTCCACGATGCAGATAAGGCGCTTTGAGATGTCTTTGAGAGCAGCTGAATCAGCTTTTGCGTTTTCTCTGGTGTTTATTCCGCGGAACAGCATCATGAGATATGGCTGAGCTATTCCGTCCGCGACATAAATCTCCATATCCTCAGCAAGTCCTGAAGACAGGACGGCACGTTTGAGAGGTGACTCGTTGGAGTCCGCTATCTGCTCCATGATTATACTGAGCGCGAGCATTTTATCTCTGTCTTCCCAGCTGCTTATGACCTTCCCCATGCAGATGAGCGGCTTGTCATCCTCACTGCTCGCGGCAAAACTGATGATCCTGTCATTTTTTACAGGTGACTGGATCCTGAGCTGAGGAATGTCATCGAGCCGTTCAAAGCCAGCAAGATACTCCTCAATTTTAGCGAGAGTTGCTTCAAGTGGAATATCACCGTCGAGATAGAAATATGAATTGGACGGGTGATAATACCTTTTATACTGCTCAATAAAAGACTCGTATGTGAGATCCGGAATAGCTTTAGGATCACCGCCCGAATTGTATCCGTAGCAGCTGTCAGGGAAGAGGAGAGCCGTCATCGTTTCATCCGCGACCGAATCGACCTCGGACAATGCCCCTTTCATTTCATTGAAAACGACACCTTTGTAGGCGGGCTCATCGCCGGATGTATCTATATGCCATCCCTCCTGATAAAAAATGTTTGGGTTCTTCAGGATATTAGGCCTGAAGACGCTGTCGAGATATACTCCCATCAGATTCAGGTAATCCTGCTCAATGCGGCTCGAGACCGGATATACTGTTTTATCCGGGAACGTCATCGCGTTGAGAAAAGTGTTCATTGAAGTCTTGAGCAGCTCAACGAACGGCTCTTTGACCGGATAGCGCTCTGAACCGCAAAGCACCGAGTGCTCGAGTATGTGGAACACTCCTGTACTGTCTTCAGGCAGAGTTCTGAATCCGACCGAGAAGAGCTTGTTCTCATCGCCGTTGTCTGCCCAGACGAGTCTGGCTCCCGTAGCATCATGCTCCATCTCGACAAGTCTGCCGCCTATCTCTTTTACTTCACGTATGTTAGTCACGGTAAACCCGTGCATTTTATCATTTATGAACATTTGATACTCTCCGGTAATAAAGATTCGTGATTTCAGATCCGATGTCGGAGACGAAATACTCTATAATGATATACCAATATCAAGAGCAATTAAAGTGGATACCATGCTATAATAATGTTTACAATTACTGAAATTCCTCGTTTAAAGGAGGCAAAAATGGTAGACAACGGTTTGATTTATTTCGCCAGAAAGGGTGACGGCGAAACTCTCAGTGACAAGATATGTATGAGACCGGATAAAGCCAACAGGCATGGTTTCATCTGCGGTGCGACAGGAACGGGAAAATCGGTCACTCTTAAGGTGCTTGCAGAAAGCTTTTCGGAGATAGGAGTGCCGGTATTTATGTCTGATGTCAAGGGAGATATGGCAGGCATAGCTGTTCCCGGAACAGACAGCGAGAGCATGCAGAAGAGACTGGACCGCTTCGATATAAGGGATTCGTTCACTTTCCGTGGATTTCCGGTATCCATTTTCGATATCTACGCACAGAACGGCACGCCTCTCCGCACCACTGTGTCAGAGATGGGGCCGCTGCTTTTCAGTCAGGTGCTCGATCTCAACGATACTCAGACTGAGCTGATGCAGGTCATCTTTAAGATCGCTGACGATCAGGGACTCATTCTTACCGATACAAAAGACATGAAGGCCACATTGCAGTACTGCGCCGATCATTCAGGTGAGTTCAAGATGGACTACGGCCTGATCCCGCAGCAGTCAGCCTCTGCGATCATAAGGGCGATAGTCGCTCTCGAATCCGAGGGAGCAGATATCTTCTTCGGTGAGCCGGCGATAGATATCAGAGACTTGTTCCTGACCGCTCCTGACGGCAGAGGTATTATCAATATCCTTGATGCCGAGACACTGATCAACAAGCCGAGACTATACTCGGCATTCATGCTGTATCTGCTGTCTGAACTGTTTGAGGTTCTTCCCGAAGTGGGAGATCCGGAGAAACCGAAGATGGTATTCTTCTTCGATGAAGCGCATCTGCTGTTCAAAAACGCATCGAAGGTCCTGCTTGAGAAGATAGAGCAGGTAGTTAAATTAATAAGATCGAAGGGCGTCTCGATATTCTTCGTGACACAGAGCCCGGGAGATATTCCGGGCGCGGTGATGTCGCAGCTTGGCAACAAGATAGAGCACGGCCTGCATGCATATACGCCGGCTGAGCAGAAGGCGCTGAATGCAGCCGCTGATGCTTTCAGGGAGAACCCTGAATTCGATACCAAGGAGCTCATGCAGAACCTTGGTACGGGTGAGGCGGTAGTTTCGATGCTCGATGAAAAAGGCGCGCCTTCGGTGGCTGAGTACGCATTTATACTTCCGCCTGAAAGCCGCATGGGAGCTCTTACGGAAGAGGAAAGAAGGAATGCTGTTGATTATTCGCCGCTGAACAATAAGTATCTTTTGATGGTAGACAATGTTACGGCATACGAGGTGATCACGGGACGTGTACCTGCTGCGGCCACGGCGTCAGGCGCCGGGACTGTTACCGCGCCTGACGGGCAGGTATACGGCAACACATCGGGTATACCTGCTGCTGCGCCTCCGGCGCAGACCGCGGCCGATGAAGGCATCACTGTAGACTATGAACCGGCTCAGCAGCCTGTGCAGCAGCCAAAGGTGAAACCGGCAGCAAAAGCTGAAGAAGACAGCAGATCAACTATAGGGGAAATTGCTGATAACTATCTCGGCAAGGCGGGTACAAAGCAGGTCATCAGATCCACGGGAAGCACCATCGGCAGAGAAATAGGAAAAACTATTGGCGAGGCGGTACTCGGTAAAAAAGGCCGTACGATCGGAGGTAATATCGGCTCTGCGATAGGCCGCAATCTCCTGGGAACGCTTACAGGCAAAAAGTAGAGAAAGGAACAGGCAATGGGACTTACAAAGGAAGACATCGTAAAACTGCTTGATGACAGCAAAATCAAGTATGAGTTAGTAGAACACAAACCGGTCTACACGATAGACGAGATGCTCGAGTGCAACCTCCCGCATCCTGAGCAGATCGCCAAAAATCTTTTCGTTCGTGACGACAAAAAGCGCAAATACTATCTCATTACCTGCCTTGAAGATAAAAAGGTAAACCTCAAGGAGTTCCGCAAGGCACAGGACACCCGTCCGCTTACATTTGCTTCCGAGGAAGATCTCATGGATAAGATGGGACTCATCCGCGGGGCTGTTACACCTTTCGGGGTGCTGGCCAATGATGAGAAGGATGTGGTGGTTTACATGGACAAGGATTTTGAGAACAAGCTCATGGGTATCCACCCGTGTGACAATACAGCCACCGTATTTATCAACACGCGTGATGTGGTAAAACTCATTAAGAAACACGGCAACGAACTTCACTTCGTGAAACTATGATAAGGCTGAACGACAACGCAATCGAATATATGAAAATGCTCGGTTACAAAGACATCGTGCTTCTGACCGACGATGCTCGTACCTGATGTGATCCCTCCAAGGCGGAGGTGTCGGTAAGTTTTACCGACGGAGACGGATCGGAATATGCCGGGGACTATTTTCGCGAGGAATCGCAGATCGGAGCTGTTTATGTACCTGTCCACGGTGTGCTGCTCGAAGAAAACGCGGCCATCAGATATGAGAAATATCCGTGGATCGAGAAATTTGAGCTTGATGGTATAAAGCCGGCTGCAGTCTGCTGCATCTGGCAGCCGCCTGCGTGATTGTATACAATTATACATTTTTCATCACAATTTGTTCACATTATAGACAAGCGTTCGTCTTTTTTGATAAAATACAGCAAATGAAAGCCGGTCAGTTATGATACCGGCTATACGTTTTCAACTATTGTCAATGGTTAAAGGGTAAATCAACAAAAGGAGATTCTTATGAGTGGTTTTGTAGGTTTCATGAACAACATTCTGTATAAGCCTTACGTCGTTCCACTGTTCCTGATTGCTGTAGGCATCTACTTTACAATCAGAACAAAGGGCGTACAGATTCGTATGTTCAAGGAGATGTTCAAGGTCGTAAGCGAAAAGCCGGCTGATGAAAAGGGCATCTCGTCATTCGGAGCACTGATGGTTTCGACAGCATCCCGTGTAGGTACAGGAAATATCATCGGTGTATGTACAGCTATCATACTCGGTGGCCCGGGAGCTATCTTCTGGATGTGGATCACTGCTATTTTCGGCGGAGCAAACGCATTCATCGAGTCGACGCTGGCACAGATCTATAAGAAGAAAGCTGACGACGGTACATATTACGGAGGTCCTTCGTACTACATGCAGAACGCTCTCGGTCAGAGATGGCTCGGCGTGCTCTTCTCAGTACTGATCATCTTCACATATGCCGTAGGTTACAACATGCTCGCTGCTTACAACCTGCAGTCGACATTCGCAACATTCAGCTTCTATAACGAGAAGTCGACTCCGATGGTTATCGGCGTTATCCTCGCTGTATTCTTTGCAGCAACCATCCTCGGCGGCGCAAAGAAGCTGACAGACGTAACCGGATTCCTCGTACCTGTTATGGGCGTCCTCTACGTTGCGATTTCTCTCGTCGTTCTCGTGCTCAACGCAAAGAACTTCGGACCTATGTTCGGACTGATCTTCAGCACAGCATTTGACTTCCCGGCAATATTCGGAGGCTTCACCGGTTCGGTAATCATGTGGGGACTCAAGAGAGGTCTTTACTCCAATGAGGCTGGTATGGGTTCTGCTCCAAACGCAGCTGCTAAGGCTGACGTAGTTCATCCGGTAAAGCAGGGTCTCGTACAGACACTGTCCGTATTCATCGACACACTGCTGATCTGCTCTGCAACAGCATTCATGTGCCTGTCCACCATGTCAGTAAATCCAGCTGACTTTGTACTCGAGGACGGCGGAGCCAATGCAGCAGGTTATGTACAGACATGCCTCCACACATCGCTCGGCGGCTTCGGACCTGTCTTCATCGCTATCTCGATGACACTGTTTGCATTCACCACACTGATCGGTAACTATTCATACTGCGAAGGCTGCTTTGCATTCATCCTCAAGAGAGACATGACAAAGACAGAGGTAACTATCTTCAGAGTTATCGCTATCATCCTCGTATTCCTCGGAGCAATATCCAGTGCAGGTCTTGTATGGGATACAGCTGACATGTTCCAGGGTCTCATGGTAGTATGCAACATTCCTACTATTGCAATTCTCGGCGGAGTTGCGGTCAAGGCTCTTGACGACTACACAGCACAGAAGAAGGCGGGCAAGGCACCTCACTTCAGAGCTGCTGATATCGGTCTGACTGACGACCAGGTAGACTGCTGGAAAGGCAATCGTGTCGGATAAAGAATGCTTATCTTTTCACAACTTCAGACAATAAAAAAAGGACTATCCGGATGAGCCGGATGGTCCTTTTTAATTGTTTCCGGATATTATTCTTCTATTTAAGTGAGGCTTCCCATTCAGCTTCTTTAAAACCGACGAGCACTTTATCATCCGCAACTGCGATAGGTCTTTTTACCAGCAGGCCGTCGCTTGCGAGCAGACTGAACATTTCATCTTCGCTCATTTCAGGGAGTTTGTCTTTCAGTTTCATTTCTTTATAAAGCAACCCGCTGGTGTTGAAGAATCTTCTCAGCGGCAGACCGCTTATCGCATGCCACTTTCGGAGCTCTTCCTCACTTGGGTTATCGAGCTTTATGTCTCTATATGTATATTCTATGCTGTTGTCTTCAAGCCACTTCACGGCTTTTTTGCAGGTTCCGCACCTCGGATAACATACTGCAAGCATCACAAACCTCCTTCTGATCCATTTAGATCGATCCGTATTAATCATGCCCTAATAATATCCCAAAACTGTCTGCTGTCAAAGACATCATTATTCGGCGTGGTTTTATGATAAAATAACTATGTATGGCCAGGATCATTTACATTGACGGGCTGGAGGTCGAACTGACCAGAAAGCGTATAAAAAGGATGAATATGCGGATCAAGGAGCCTGACGGACGTATAGTCATCAGTGCTCCTTATCTGGTGCCTGACAGGGAAGTGATCAGATTTGTAAGAAGCCGCAGAGACTGGATTGATAAGAACGTTGCACGCGTCCGTGCGAGATCTCAGGCGCATCCGGAGCCGGAGGACAGGGCAGAAAAGGAAGCCAGGAGGGCTTATCTAAAAAAACGCATCGAAGTAAGACTTCCGGTGATCGAGGAATTGACTGGCCTGTACTGCAGCGGATGGACTGTGCGCGATATGCACACCAGATGGGGCAGCTGCAACACAAATACACACCATATCAATCTCAGCCTTATGCTCGCTACAAGAAGCGATGCGGAGCTGGATTATGTCATACTTCATGAGCTGGTACATACGGTGGTTCCCAATCACGGACCTGAATTCTATGCCGTGATGGACAGGTTCATGCCGGGCTGGAAAAAAATACGGAAGGCACTCAATTACGGATAAGAGGGATTAAGGGTGGAAGTACCTCAACTCATAGTAGATCTCGCAATAATGCTGACTACCGCTGCGGCAGTCACGATAGTTTTCAAAAAACTCAGGATTCCTACTATACTGGGGTATATTGTCGCGGGCTTTCTTATCGGACCGCATTTCCCGCTCTTCATGAACATTGAGAGCGCGTCGTCTGTCGAGACATGGAGCGAGATCGGTGTAGTGATAATACTGTTCCACATAGGTCTTGAATTTGACTTCCACAAGCTGTCCGAAATAGGAAGCACGGCTATAGTATCCGCTGCTGTCAAAATGGGAGGAGTCATGCTTGTGGGTTATGGCTTCGGTATTCTTGCCGGGATGAGTACTATGAACGCCGTATTCCTCGGAGCCATGCTCTCGATCAGCTCAACTGTCGTCATACAGAAATGCTTCAGTGAGATGGGCCTTGAAGGCGAAAAATATACCGGCCTGGTTATGGGTTCTCTTGTTATGGAGGACGTTATCGCCGTTTTCATGATGGTAATACTCACTACGATTTCTGCGAGCCAGGCTTCAGACGGAAGCAGCATGGTACTCCGCATGTTCCTGATGATAACCTACCTTGTGCTCTGGCTGATTCTCGGCATTTTCTTCCTGCCGACCATTCTTGACAGAACGATGGGGCTGATGAGTGATGAGACTCTTACACTTCTGAGTCTTGGTTTCTGTTTCCTCATGGGCATGCTGGCCCACTGGCTTGGATTTTCAATGGAGCTCGGTGCGTTTATAGCGGGATCGCTGTTCGCCGGGACACGCCACGTTCATAAAGTTGAAAGGGTGACTGCCGGCATCAAGGATATGTTCGGAGCTATTTTCTTCCTGTCTGTAGGAATGATGGTAGACCCCGGTATCATCGCGGCACGCTGGACTTCCATAGTACCGATAGCGATACTGGCTGTAGTCGCCAAGCTCATATTCGCTACCATCGGAATGATACTTTCAGGTCAGGAACCTGAGACAGCCCTGAGGGGCGGGATTTCGCTCGCACCTATCGGTGAATTCTCATTTATCATCGCGAGCCTGGGCATCTCACTTGGGGTCATGGATAGCTATCTGTACCCGGTCATAGTTGCTGCATCTATACTGACTATCATCATTACGCCTGTGCTGATCAGGAATCAGGATAAGATAATAAAAGTGATAGCGAAGCCTATACCTTCGAAAGTCAAAAAGATGATCCGCAATTACACATCAGAAAACCGGAGCGAGGAAGAACATGTCTCCGAGTGGAAGATCGTCCTCAGGGATTACTTCCTCAAGGTCGCGATCTACGGGAGCATCATGCTCGTGCTGACTCTCGTGTGCTGCCGGGCGCTGTATCCGGCTCTCGCGTCGCTTACAGGAGACAGGGCTGCCAAGACTGTGGTCATCATTGTGAACTATCTGGCTCTTGCAGTATTTGCCGTACCTTTCATGGGCAACCGCAGTGTAGCATTTACACAGCTGTGGATGGACAGACTGGCTAACAGACCTCCTCTGGCAGTGATGATACTTATAAAAATAGTCATTCTGGAGCTCATTGCACTGATTCCGGTGGAGACGCTCCTCAACATAAACAATCTGATAATTGTACTTCTGATCCCGCTAAGCGTTTTCCTGATAGCAAGATCAGAATTCATAGCAACATATTATCTTCAGCTCGAGACGAGATTTTTCGCTAACCTGAACCAGAAAACCATGGAGGAGCGCGGCGGTGCAAGGCAGAGGCATCACTGGCTCAATGAGGACTACAGTATATTCAGCTGGGACGTGCCGGCAGGTGCGCCGTATGAAGGAAAGACGATACAGGAACTCGACTGGGGCAGAAAAGATGCAGTCTATGTGGTCAAGGTTAGGCATGGCGATAAAAAAATGCCTATGCCTCCGGCGAGGACAGTCCTGCACGCAGGAGATCATGTACATGTAATAGGCGATAAAATGTCGCTTGAAACATTCTACAAGACTCTTGGGGTAGATCAGAATGTACACATGCGCACTCTGAAGGACTTTCTGGATGAAGATTATACCGGCGGCAATGCGCTTTCATGTGCAGCCATACAGGTAAGGGGAACGGAGCCATATGTAGGCAAACCGATCAGAAGAAGCCGCATAACCACACGAAATCACTGTATGATACTTGGCCTTGAACGTGACGGATATGCGACGGCAATGCCGGATTCAAACATGTTGATAGAAAAAGGGGACATACTCTGGATTATTGGAACAGGAACGAACCTGAGCAGTATAGCTGCACATTCTGTAGGAGATACCGGAACGCATTCATCTGCCGGGACAGATACTGAGTTTCCTGAGTGAGGTGAACACATATGAACTGGGACACAATAATGACTTATCTTCTCCCTCCGCTGATAGGAGCGGTAATAGGGTATTTTACAAATTTAATAGCAGTAAAGATGCTCTTCTATCCGCACAAGGCGGTCTATCTTTTAGGGCACCGCCTTCCTTTTACCCCGGGAGCTATACCGAAGGGAAAGGCAAGGCTGGCTAAATCCGCGGGCAAGATAGTGCAGAATGAGCTCTTCACGCGTGAGGACATCTCAGGCAGGCTCCTGACCGAAGAAGTGGAAAAACCTCTCATAGATAAGGTGATGAGCATACTGGATACCAACATCAGAGAGACAGGTGCTATCATGGCGGGCAGCATGGAGAAGTATGACAAACTCGAGGACAACTTTGTAGAGCTTCTGTCTTTCAAGATAACCGATGCCATAAAGAGGATGGACATACCCGGGACGATTCATAAGGAGGGTAAAGCCATGCTTCTGGAGCATGTTCTGAATTCGAGGCTTCTGGTATTTGTGGTCACCGACGGCATGATCGACAAGGTGATGAAGGCAGTAAGTGATAAGATGGAGGAATTCATCGATACAAGAGGCCCCGAGATGGTCAGCGAGATCACCGCTTCAAGGATCCACGATCTGGGAAACAGGACTCCTTTGCATGTGCTCGAGCTTGCAGGTTATGATCCGGAGTTCGTAAGAGGAAAGATAACCGAAGCATACCGCGAGTCTGTCGTGAATGCGGTCAACTCTGCACTGCGCAGGATAGACGTCGCAAAAGTAGTCGAGGACAAGATCAACTCAATGGCGGTAGAAGAACTTGAAAAAGGAGTGCTTACCGTGATGAAGACCGAACTCAAGCTGATTGTGGACCTCGGTGCGCTCATCGGTCTTGTGATAGGAAGCATCAATATATTCATCTGACGGAGATATATAATGAGCGATAAAAACGATTACGTAGTGTTCGATCATGTGCGCAAGGTCTATCACGTTGGCGAAGTGGATATTGAAGCTCTCGCGGACGCTACTTTCAGCGTGGCGAAGGGAGAGCTTGCCATCGTTGTAGGTGAATCAGGGGCAGGCAAGACTACGCTGCTCAACATACTCGGCGGCATGGATACTCTTACGAGCGGCAAAGTGCTGCTCGACGGGAAGGAAATCAGCAGTCTCAATGCGAGGGAGCTTACCAGATACCGCAGATATGACATAGGCTTCGTGTTCCAGTTTTACAACCTGGTACAGAACCTGACCGCGCTGGAAAACGTATCTCTTGCGACACAGATCTGCAAGGACCCGCTTGATCCTGCCGAGACACTGAAAGCGGTAGGACTGGGCGAAAGGATGTACAACTTCCCGGGTCAGCTCTCCGGAGGTGAGCAGCAAAGGGTAGCGATAGCACGTGCTCTCGCCAAGAACCCTAAGCTGCTTCTCTGCGACGAACCAACGGGTGCCCTTGACTACAACACGGGTAAGCAGATCCTGCAGCTGCTGCAGGATCAGGCGCACAACTCTGGTGCCACGGTCATCATAATTACTCACAACAAGGCGATCACTCCGATGGGCGACCGTGTGATAAGTGTAAGGAGCGGAAGAGTGCAGGCTGTAAAGATCAATGAGCATCCTGTGCCGGTGTCCGAAATAGAGTGGTAGTATGCTAAGGAAGTCGACCTTCAGAGAAATAAAGACCTCACTTGCAAGATATCTGGCGATTTTTGCGATCGTGGCTCTTGGAGTGGGGTTTTTCAGTGGGCTGAAGGACTGCAAGGAGTCTATGGTGAGCACAGCCCGCCGCTACCTTGATACGACGAATTTCTATGATTATCAGATACTGTCCTCGTACGGTGCTGACGATGACAGCGTCGAAATGGCAAAAGCATGGAAAAATGTAAGCGGAGCCGAAGGCTCTGTGCAGATCGATGTTATAGCACGCTCCGGAAGCGGTGATTCAAGCGCCCTCAAGGCGATCTCATTGCCTGAAAGTATAAACACTCTTAATGTCACTGAGGGAAGACTGCCTCAGAACGTTAACGAATGTGTGGTGGATGCCTATAGCATTACTGATGAAGGATTCCATGTAGGCGACCATATCGAGATAACAGATGAGAACGACAAGGATAAACTTAAAGAGTTCAGTGTAAAAGACTTCGAGATAGTCGGGCTGGTCAATACACCGATATATCTTGATTATCAGAGGGGATCGACCGACATAGGCAACGGAAGCCTTGACACTTTCTTTTACATAGAGAAAGACGCTTTTGACGTAGATTACTATACAAATCTTTACGTGACGCTCGACGGCGATGAAGCTTCTCTTACCGATGAGCATGAGGACAGGCTCAAAGCAGAAGAAGACAATATGGAAGCCCTTGCCGAAGCGGTAACTGCCGGCCGCAGAGAGACTGCTCAGAGAGAAGCGCAGGAAGAGCTCGATGAGAAAAAGCAGGAATATGAAGACAATCTGGCCAAGTACGAGAAAGAAAAGAAGGATGCTGAGAAAAAGCTCAATGATGCAGAGAAACAGATCAAAAAAGGTGAGAAGCTTATAAGCTCGAACCGCAAAAAAGCGGAGAAGGGCAAGAGTGATGCAGAGACTGCACTCAGCGGCCTTCAAACGAATCTCATAGAGGTCAACAACGGTATAGCAACGCTGAACAGCGAAAGAAAGAAGGCTGAAGAAGGCCTTGCGCTGGCAAACAGCGGAAAAGAGCAGTTAGAGAATGGAAAAACCGAGCTGGAGACGGCTATAGCCGGGCTGCAGCAGGCTGCCGAGGCAGATCCTGATCCTGCCAATGCGGAACAATATAAAATGCAGATCGCGGCACTCAACGAAAAACTCGCCGGAGTGGAGCAGCAGATCGCGGATGTAGATGCGCAGATCAACAAGGCAAATGAGGGGATCGCGCTCATAGATACAAAGCTTCAGGAAGCCGAGGCGGGCAAGGCCATGATAGAAGATGGAATCGCCAGAGCTAAACAGGGGATAGATCAGGCTGACTCAGGCCTGACAAAGCTCGATAAGAATGAAAAGGAACTGGCCAAAAACAAAAAGAAGCTTAAAAGTGAAAAGAAAAAGGCCGATAGTGAGTTCGAGAAAGCAAAGAAGGAACTCGATGATGCGAAGGACAAACTCGACGAAGCTCAGGAGAAAATCGACGACATGGAGATCGGTAACTCCTATGCGTTATCACGAACAGAAAACACAGGCTACGCTTCATTTGACAGCAACTCCAGCATCGTAAGTAATATTGCCAAGATTTTCCCTCTGTTCTTCCTTCTCATTGCAGCTCTCGTGTGCATGACCACAATGACGAGGATGGTGGACGAGCAGCGCACACAGATCGGTGTACTCAAAGCGCTTGGATACAGCAACAGTCAGATAGTAGGTAAGTATATGTTCTATTCGGGCAGTGCTGCATTCCTCGGAGCCATAGTCGGATTCTTTGCCGGATGTAAGGTGTTCCCTGTTGTTATCTGGAATGCGTATACCATGATGTACGATTTCAGCGATACAGTCGACTATATAATCAACTATAAACTTGGACTTGCAGTTCTGGCTGTGGCGATGCTGTGTTCGATGGGAGCCACATGGGTATCGATTTCAGCAGACTTCAAGGTACCGGCGGCAGAACTGATCAGACCGAAGGCTCCCCCTGCAGGCAAACGTATACTCCTTGAGAGAATAACACCGCTGTGGAACCGTATCAGCTTCCTTTATAAGGTGTCGATCAGGAATATATTCAGGGACAAAAAGAGGTTCCTTATGATGGTCATCGGAGTCAGCGGATGCACAGCCCTGCTTATCGCAGGTATCGGTATACGGGCTACCATCTCAAAAGTGGCGGATTATCAGTTCGATGAGATCTCCCTTTATGACATCACGGTCATATTCAGCAAGAACATGACAGAGGGCAGACAGGAGGACTTCCTGAAAGAGCTGCAGGACGGTACAGATATATCTGACAAAAACGTCAGATTCCTGCACAGGGGAGAAGTGACGATGGTGATAGGAGACAAGACTGCCGATATCACCTGCGTCGCTACTGAAGCCGAAGGCTTTGATGATTTCATAAATCTCCACACCGGCGATCAGCATCTGGACTACCCGGGACCGGGTGAGATAGTAATAGTGAAGAAGACCAGCCACGATTACGGACTGGGGGTCGGCGATGAGGTCAAGCTGCGCGAAGGTTACCGTGAGATGAATGTCAGGATCGTCGGTGTCGCGGACAATTATGTATATGACAGCATATACATGACGCCTGAGACATACCGTGAAGGCTTCGGCAAAGATCCGGATATAAAGGCAGCGTTCATTGATTTCGAAGACGGCACCGAAGAAGAGGTGATAAGAAACGCCTCTGCGGATGCTGCCGGCTATGAGTATACTGCTGCGACGCAGACCAATATTGATGTCAGGGAGAACGTCAGCAAGATGATGAAGAGCCTTAACTCAATCGTTTATGTTGTCATACTGTCAGCAGCACTGCTCGCGTTCATAGTGCTGTACAACCTTACCAACATCAATATAACCGAGCGTATAAGGGAGATAGCAACTATAAAGGTGCTGGGGTTCTATCAGCTTGAAGTATCACAGTACGTGTTCCGCGAGAATCTCTTTCTGACGGCTGTTGCGGCTATAGTAGGTATACCAATGGGAGACTGGCTGCTGAAATTCGTAATAGATAATATTGTATTGAGCATGATTTACTTCGAGCCGAGGCACGGTCCGTACGATATACCGATAGCCGTAGCTCTGACTTTCGTGTTCGCGTTCTTAGTGAATCTTGTAATGCAGAAGAGGCTTCGCGATGTATCTATGACGGAGTCACTCAAATCCGTAGAATAGAAAGGATATATATAATACCTCTGCTCGCTGTGCTCCGTCACCGGGAATGCCATCTCGTTCGACCTTGCTTTGCGGGGAACGGCTCTGACGCTTCGCTTGCGAGACTCGTTCCAGCCGCTCACCTGCGGTCTCTCTCCGGCATTCCGGGCGTTTCCTGCGCAACGCTCGCTTCGGCATTATATATATCTGCACTTTGTATTTATGATATCGTCAACGACACTATATCGGAAATAGACGAATCTGGCTGAAATATGTATAATTGAAAACGGAAAAAGAGCGCAGGCAAATTAAAAGGCCTTGTGACGGAGTAAACGGAGGATAATATCATGAAGAAATTCATTATAGAAATGGAAGACGGCGGCGTTATGAAGGGCGAACTCTACGAAGACATCGCTCCTGAAACTGTAGCCAACTTTGAGAAGCTTGCGAATGAGGAGTTCTATGACGGGCTCATTTTCCACAGAGTCATTCCGGGATTCATGATCCAGGGCGGCTGCCCGAACGGAAACGGCATGGGAGGTCCGGGATATACTATCAAGGGCGAGTTCACAGCCAACGGATTCAGAAACGATCTGAAGCACGAGAGGGGAGTCCTTTCGATGGCAAGAGCCATGGATCCTGACTCTGCAGGGTCGCAGTTCTTCATTATGACAACAACTTCACCTCACCTTGACGGTCAGTATGCGGCATTCGGTAAAGTGACCGAGGGTATGGCAACAGCAGACAAGATCGTGAACACAAGACGTGATTTCAGAGACAAGCCTCTTCTCCCGCAGAAGATCAAGAGCATACGTGTAGAAGGATAAATGAAGGACAGCAGCTGGGAAAAAACTCAAAAAAAGCTGTTCGCGATGGTTTCGACCGGCGTGACAGACAGCGGCCTGAACCAGTTCTATGACATACTCAGTACACTGGCGCTGGTTGCCAACCTTTTCTGCGCGTTCGCCTCGACTTTTGAGAATCTTGATGCGAAATACGGGACTCTGTTTGACTATATCGAAGAAATCACGGTGCTCTTCTTTGTTATAGACTATGTGTTGAGGATCATCACCGCAGAGCAGCAATACAAGGGCTATTCTGCCGGAAAAGCTATAGGTAGATATGTGACTTCAGGATACGGCATCATCGATCTGCTGTCTTTCCTGCCGCATTACCTTCCGACATTCTTTCCGGCAGGAGCTGCTGTGTTCCGCATGCTCAGGGTCGTCAGGATCTTCAGACTTTTCAGGATCAATGCGTATTCCGATTCGCTTTCATTGATCGGCAATGTATTGTCGAAAAAGAAGACACAGCTTCTTGCGTCGGTATTTGTCATAGTCATGCTTATCCTGGCCTCGAGCCTGTGTATGTACAGTTTAGAGCACGAAGCTCAGCCTGACGTATTCAGGAATGCTTTTTCCGGCATATGGTGGGCAACATCGACTCTGCTGACCGTGGGCTACGGAGACATCTATCCGATAACTCCGATGGGGCAGTTCCTCGGAATAATAATTACGTTCCTCGGTGTCGGACTCGTTGCCATACCTACAGGTATTATTTCCGCAGGATTCGTTGAAGAATATCAGCTGGCTACACGTCTTGCCGATATCGAGCAGGAAAAAGATGTCCGCTTCATAAAAGCCTCCATCGATCCCGGAGATGCCTGGATAGGCAAGACCATAAGCGAGGTAGCAATGCCGAGCGGATCAATAATTGCGCTGGTAATCAGAGGTGGCGAAACACTGGTTCCAAGAGGCGACATAGAAATAATGCTTGGTGACAAGCTGATAATCTGCGCAGAATCTGCGACGGAGGGTATGCTTGAGGACGTAAAAGAAGTCATTCTGGGCAGGAACCACCCATGGAAGAACCAGAAGATCAGAGACCTGGATATATCCAGACAGACCTTCATCGTTCTTGTCGAAAGAGACGGCAAAACGATAAAGCCGGAGGGGAATCTTGTGCTTCTGGAAGGCGACAAGGTGCTCATATACACAAAGGAAAATCTCAGAAAATACATGCAGGAGCCGCTGTTCTAAGCGGCTCACTTTATAGGCCGCAGGATGAAAAAAACGACTATATGCTATATTGAAAATAATGGCAGCTGGCTGATGCTGTACCGCAACCGCAAACCCGGAGATATGAACGAGGGTAAATGGATCAGTCCCGGAGGAAAGGTCGAGGAGGGCGAAACTCCTGATGAATGCGTTGTGCGTGAAGTGCTCGAAGAGACAGGCCTCAGGCTGAGATCGTGGACATTTCACGGTGTGATCGAGTTCAGATCAGACGAATATCAGGATGAAGATATGTACCTGTACTCATCTTCGGACTTTGTACCTGCTGATGAAGAGGCTGCACGGATCTTTATCAATACTGGCAGGTATGAACCTCCGGAATGCAGAGAAGGTGAGCTTATCTGGGTACCCCACGGGGAGATGCTGGATCTTCCGACATGGGAAGGGGACAGAGCTTTTCTGACGGAGCTTCTGGGAGGAGCAAAAGAGATAAACATGAGGCTCGTGTATGAAGGGGAGAGCTGCACGGTTATAAAAAAGTAAACTCCGCGGAATGAACCGCGGAGTTTTGTTTCTTTATGTATTTGACAGTGTTTTAACCTTCTGCTTCTTCGTCCTGTACAAGGCCGTGTTCGTCTATGTTGCTTTCGTGTCCGGCTTCATCTGTACTGTAGCGGACGATGCCCTGCTCATCTGCGATGAAGAACAGATAGTCATGCTTCTCGTAGTTGAGAGTGGCATCTATCGCATCTCCGACGACCTGGCAGATAGGACCAGGAGGGAGACCTGCATATTTACGGGTGTTGTACGGGTTTTCGCTTTCGAGCTGACTTACCTTGAGATCGACTCTGTCTTCCTGGAAGATGTAGCATACTGTAACATCAGATCCGAGGGACATTCCCTGATCAAGCCTGTTCATGAATACTCCTGCTACTCCGGCCTGATCATCGGCTGTTGCTTCCTTGGTAACGATGGAGGTCAGCGTCAGCAGCTGGTGTACGGTAAAGCCTGATGCATCTATAGCAGGACGGCGCTCTGACAGCTCCTCATCCATCCTGTCCAGACACATCTCCGTAAATCCCTCTATAGTCGAGTTGTCTGTAGTCACGAAGTATGTATCCGCATAGAGATAACCTTCAAGAGGATACATGATGTCTTTATCCAGGATCTCGTCCGTGAGGAACCAGTACCTGTCGATCAGTTCACTAAGGTATTGTTTGTCGGACCACTTTGCAAGAATCTCATCAGCCGTGAATGGCAGCTGTTCGGCCATTGCCTCTGCGACCTGCTGCAGTCTTGCTCCGTCCTTGACTTCTATGGATTCTTTCGAAACATATTCGAAATCTCCGGTGTTGATCACTTTCATGATCTCGTTGAAGGACATGGAAGGGCTGAAAACATATGTATTTGCCTGAAGGCTGTTGTAGCCTCCGATGCGGCTGTTGATCTTGGCACATGTCTTATTCTTCACAAGTCCGGCATCGTCAAGGATATCGACTATTGCCGATGCTCCGCTTCCGTTAGGGATCTCGACGATCACTTTTTCTTCACTGCCCGGATCTACCGGCCTTAGGCCAATTGTATAATATCCACCGGCTCCTACCAGCAATGCCAGTATGAGTATGAGCAGCACCAGACATCCGCAGCCTCTCTTCTTTTTTTTCTTTTTCGGTCTGGCAGCCCTGGCGGCCTGCTCCTGCTGCCTGTCTATCTCGGCCTGTCTGGCAGCTCTTTCTTCTCTTGCTTCTGCGCGTTCTACTCGACTCATTAGCCGGCCCCTTTCATTTATAAATGATTTCAATTGTGGTATAATAACCCAGATTACGCGGCAAAGCCGCAATAATTTTCAGATTTATTATATAAGAATGGAGATAAAATGACAAAGGGTTCTGTCAAAGCGTTCCTTGAGCGCAAGAATATTGAGATAAGCGCAAAGCGTTATGGTATAGACGCACTTTCAGCTATGGCTCAGGGCCTGTTCTGCTCGCTGCTTATCGGCACAATAATAAACACGATCGGGACTCAGTTCCACATCGGATTCCTTACCAACCCTGTCTGTACAATAGGCGGGGCTGATTATACGGTAGGAGGGCTTGCTGTCGCTATGACAGGTCCTGCGATGGCTATTGCCATCGGGTACGCATTGAAGTGTCCGAATCTTGTTCTGTTCTCACTTGCAACAGTAGGCTTTGCAGCCAATGGACTGGGCGGAGCAGGAGGACCTCTTGCGGTGCTTATAGTTGCCATCATAGCAGCTGAATTCGGTAAAGCAGTTGCCGGCGAGACAAGGGTGGATATTCTTGTTGTTCCTCTGGTAACCATAGGCGTCGGTGTGGCACTCGCGGCATGGTGGGCGCCGGGACTCGGAGCCGCCGCCATGAAGATCGGAAACCTGATCATGTGGGCGACTGAACTCAGGCCGTTCATGATGGGAATACTCGTATCCGTCATCGTAGGCATGGCACTGACACTGCCGATTTCATCTGCAGCTATCTGTGCGGCTTTCGGACTGGTAGGTCTTGCAGGAGGAGCCGCTGTAGCAGGCTGCTGCGCTCAGATGATAGGCTTTGCTGTAATGTCGTTCCCTGAGAACAAGTGGGGCGGACTAATCAGCCAGGGCATCGGCACATCAATGCTGCAGATGGGTAATATCGTCAAGAATCCACGCATATGGATAGCTCCTACACTTACTGCAGCGATAACGGGACCTATCGCAACATGTGTATTCAAACTCCAGATGAATGGAGCCCCTGTATCGAGCGGCATGGGAACATGCGGCCTTGTAGGGCAGATAGGCGTTTACTCCGGCTGGGTAGCAGATGTTGCTTCAGGAGCAAAGGCTGCAATAACAGGCATGGACTGGCTCGGAATGATTCTCATCTGTTTCGTTCTCCCGGCTGTACTGGCACCACTGATCAATATGGGATGCCGAAAGCTCGGATGGGTAAAAGACGGCGATCTCACGATATAGATCCATGAACGAAAATCATTATGATATAGCAATAATCGGAGCCGGCGCATCAGGTCTGATGCTGGCTGCAAATCTGGATATGGAGGGCTCTCGGGGGATAATACTCGAGGGCTCATCTTGCATTGGAAGCAAGCTGCTGATAAGCGGCGGCGGACATTGCAACATAACCCACGGGGGATCGATCAAAGATTTCGTATATGCGTACGGAAGCGAAGGGCAGGCTCTCAGACGCTGCCTTTACAGGCATAGCAATCTTGAACTGGCAAGATGGCTCGCCGGGCATGGCATAGAACTTGCTGATGAAAATGGTGATCCTGTTGACCCATCGTATGGATCAAATGGCATAGAAAACTCCGGACGCATTTTTCCCGCATCGATGCGATCCCGCGACGTGCTAGACGCACTGCTAGGAGAAGCGTCATGGAATGGATGGCAGATAGAAACAGATACAAAGGTCATCGGCCTGAGAAAAGACGGCTCCTGGGAGATTACACTGATAAACGGATATGAGCTCTGGGCGAAAAATGTTGTTATCGCCTCAGGAGGAATAACTTATCCGGAGACGGGCTCCGACGGATCAATGCTTGAGATAATGGATGATCTCGGGATGGATATCGATGAGCCAAGGCCTGCACTGGCACCGGTATATGTTGAGAATTATCCTTATTCCGAGCTGTCGGGAATATCGATATCGGATGTAACAGTCATTGCATTTAGCAGCGACGCCGCATGCACATGCAAAGGCAAGGCAGCAAAGATGAAGGGCGATCTGCTCTTCACTCACGAAGGATTATCAGGTCCGGTCATACTCAATATTTCAAAATATACAGAGCCAGGAGAGATGATAAGGCTGTGCTATAACAAAGAACTTCATGAGCTTCCGAAACGTATGCAGCGCATATTGCGTGAGCGTTCCAGGGGCTTTCTGGGTGATGTGAGAACCAACGTGCTGGCATTGCTTCTTAATCAGGATGATTTCATTGTCAGCGGTGTGGATAAACGAGGCATGGTCACTGCAGGCGGAGTGTCGCTGGATGAGATAGACATGCATACGATGGAGGCAAAACGTTTTGAAGGTCTGTATGTTATAGGCGAGGCACTGGATGCCGACGGCATAACGGGAGGCTATAACCTTCAGCTCTGCTGGTCGACCGCTGCAACGGCAGCAGATGCTCTGAGAAAGACTGAATAGATGCCTGATAGGAGAGAATAAAATGGTTTCGTTTGAATGCGATTACATAGCCGGAGCACATCCGGAGATACTGAAGAGACTGGCGGAGACAAATATGGAATCCCTTCCGGGTTATGGTATGGATCATTATACAGCGTCAGCGAAGGAAAAGATCAAAGCAGCATGCGGCTGCCCTGATGCGGATGTAGAGTTCCTTGTAGGAGGCACCCAGACAAATTCAGTGATCATATCCACGATGCTGAAGGACTGGGAAGGTGTCATTTCTGCCGACAGCGGGCACGTGAGCGTTCACGAATCCGGCGCGGTAGAATACAGCGGCCACAAGGTGCTGACGATACCTGGCAGAAACGGCAAGCTGGAAGCTTCATCAGTCAGGCATTTTCTGAAAAATTTTTACAGTGACGTGACTCATGATCACATGGTATTCCCTGGAATGGTATACATCTCACATCCGACTGAGCCGGGCACAATGTACAGCAAAGCTGAACTGGAGGAACTCTCGGCTCTTTGTCATGAGTATGAAATGCCGCTGTTTCTGGATGGCGCAAGACTCGGATACGGACTTATGAGCAATGCTTCGGACCTCACGCTCGAGGACATAGCCAGGCTGGTCGATGTGTTCTATATAGGAGGCACAAAGGTGGGCGCTTTATGTGGAGAAGCGGTCGTCTTTACAAAAAACAACAAACCGGAGCATTTCATGACATCGGTAAAAAAGAGGGGAGCGCTGCTTGCGAAGGGCAGGCTGCTAGGTATACAGTTTGACACGCTCTTTACTGATGATCTGTACTTTAAGATAAGCCGACACGCTATCGATATGGCTGAGCGCGTCAAGGACATCATCAGAGAGAAAGGCTGGCAGATATATATGGATTCACCTACGAACCAGCAGCTCATTCTGATGACAGAAGAAGAGATGGCAGAACTCGGGAAAAAAGTAGTATTCGATCGCTGGGGCATCTTCGACGAGACGCACACGATAGTTAGACTTGCAACGAGCTGGTCCACAACAGAGGAAGATATAGCTGTGCTTGCTGAAGCCTGACCGGATCAAAGAAAAGAAAAATGGCGCTGCCGATTTAAAGACAGCGCCATTTAAAATGCCTATTCTGCAGTATCGTTACGCTATACCGGTAACTTTATAATCTTTAGCTTCAACAGCCTCTTTAAGTGCAGCATCAGCTACTTCTGCCGACATAGATACTATTGCAGTACCTGCTTCATGACTGACTTCTGCGGCTTCTACACCTTCAAGTGCTTCGAGAGCCTTTTTAACAGCGGCTTCACAGTGCGGGCACATCATTCCCTCGATTTTCATTGTCTTCTGCATCAGTTTTTCCTCTCTTTCATTGATAGTATTGTTATCAGGCGCGGCAGCTTCAGCAGCGGCCTGTGATGAACTTAATGCTTTAACGTTGTTTCTGCCGTTTCCGGCATCAAACAGGTTCAGCCTCAGAGCATTGGTGACCACGCAGAAACTCGAAAGACTCATTGCGGCTGCTCCCAGCATAGGGTTAAGTGCCCATCCGAACAGTTTTATGAAAGCCCCTGCTGCCACCGGTATGCAGATGGCATTGTAAATAAATGCCCAGAACAGGTTTTCGTGGATATTCTTAAGAGTCTTGCGTCCGAGCTTTACAGCCTTTACTGCATCAGAAAGGCTGCTGTTGACCAGAACTACATCTGCAGCATCAAGAGCAACATCCGTACCTGCTCCGATAGCTATGCCCACATTTGCTCTTGTAAGAGCAGGCGCATCATTGATTCCGTCTCCAACCATTGCTGTGCGGCCCTGAGCCATAAGATCGCGAATGACCTTTTCTTTGCCGTCAGGCAGTACTTCGGCTATTACTTCATCGACCCCGACCTCCGATGCTATGGCATCTGCGGTCTTTTTTCTGTCACCTGTCAGCATAACAGTCCTTATGCCCATCTCTTTGAATTGTCTGATGGCATCAACGCTGTCTTCTCTTACAGAATCGGCGAGGGCGATCAGGCCGAGCAGACGGCCGCCTTTTTCGAAGAGCACAGATGTTTTGCCGGCGATGGAGAATTCAGCTGTCTCTCTCAAAAGACGTTCTACATACGCAGCAGATACACCGTTTGCTGTCATAAACCCTGCATTGCCTCCGGCTATGCTTACTGCCCGGGAGCCTTCCCATGTGAATGCCCTGACACCTCCGCCAGGCACTTCTACATAGTCACTGATCCTGAGAGTTGTGCCCCCGATGTACTCAGAGACTGCCTTTGCAAGAGGGTGGGAAGATCTTGATTCAACCGCAGCGGCTACAGCAAGGAGCTCATCCTTTGATACACCGCGGCAGGTGAATACATCTGTTACTTTAGGATTTCCGCCTGTTATGGTACCTGTTTTGTCAAGTGCTACTATCTCTATACGCCCGGTCTCCTCAAGTGCTGCAGCAGTCTTGAAGAGAATACCGTTTCTTGCTCCCACGCCGCTACCGACCATTATCGCAACAGGTGTTGCGAGACCCAGTGCGCAAGGGCAGCTTATGACCAGTACCGATATAGCTCTGGCAAGGGCAAATCCCGCATCTTTTCCGACGGCAAGCCATATGATAAGAGTTAAAAGCGCGATGCCTATAACCACAGGAACGAAGACTCCCGAAACGCGGTCGGCTATTTTTGCTATAGGCGCTTTTGTTGCTGCGGCATCGCTCACCATACGTATGATTTGCGCGAGAGTCGTATCTTCTCCGACTCTTGTAGCTTTGCAGCGTATGAATCCCGACTGGTTGGTCGTGGCAGCGGATACAGTATCGCCCGGCTGCTTGTCGACCGGTATGGATTCACCGGTAAGTGCGGCTTCGTTGACTGCGGAGTTTCCTTCCAGGATCACACCATCTACAGGGATATTTTCACCCGGATTGACAAGGAACACATCACCGACACGCACCTGCGATACAGGCAGCTCAGTTTCGATCCCGTTTCTTTCAACTATTGCTGTCTGAGGGGCAAGCTTCATCAGACTTTTGAGGGCATCAGTCGTTTTTCCCTTGGACCTTGCTTCGAGCATCTTGCCCACGGTGATGAGGGTCAGTATCATGGCTGCAGACTCAAAGTAAAAGTCGTGCATGTAGGTCATGACAGCCTCACTGTCACCTGAAAGCTGTGCGCCGGTCATTGCAAAAAGTACATATGTGCTCCAGCAGAATGAGGCAGCGCTGCCCATGGCAACCAGCGTATCCATGTTCGGAGCTCCATGAATGAGACCTCTGAAACCGCTGATGAAGAACTTCTGATTTATGACCATTACGATCGCTGCAAGGATCATCTGCGCAAGCCCCATCGCGACATGATTGCCTTCGAAGAAAGCAGGGAGCGGCCAGTCCCACATCATGTGCCCCATCGAAAAGTACATGAGGACTATAAGAAATCCGATGGATGCGATCAGTCGTTTTTTCAGGACCGGAGTTTCTCTGTCCTCAAGAGCTGCTTCGTCAGCTGCATAACTGCCGCGTGATATACTCTGCGCAGTGTCATCTGCCTTGAGCCTGGCTCCGTAACCGGCATCGGTGACGGCAAGTATGATATCTTCAGGAGAGGCATTTCCCTCAACTCCCATTGAATTTGTAAGCAGGCTGACCGAACATGAGTCAACACCGTCGACTTTTGACACGGCTTTTTCGACCCGTGCCTGACATGCGGCACAGCTCATTCCGGTAACAATATATTGTTCCATATTAAACCTTCCGATTTATTTCATCATTTTCTGAAGGGTAGCAACCAGTTCTTCGACGACCTCGTCATTGCCGTCACGTATGTCATTTCTGACACATGTACGTATATGGTTCGACAGGAGCACCTTGCTGAAGCTGTTCAGCGCTGAATTGACAGCTGATGTCTGGACCAGAATGTCGGGGCAGTATGCTCCGCGTTCTACCATTGCCTTTATACCTCTTACCTGCCCCTCAATGCGGCTAAGCCTGTTGATGAGATCTCTGTATTCTTCAGGGCTGCGCTCCTTGTGCTTCTCGCTGCATGCACAGCAGTTTTTTTCTGTGCTTCCTTTGCTGTTGTTTATATCTGCCATATATAACCTCATTGATCACATTGAATAATTATACCCATAGGGGGTATATCTGAGAGATAATATATACCCTATAGGGGTATACGTCAAGTGCTTATTGGGCCTTTTTCGATAAGCATCGATGCAGATTGCCGGACAATTGTCGGAAACTGTTTTTTTGTGTATCGTTTCGTTTAATATTGTGTGCCTGTACTCCCGCGTGATAAAATATTACCAATAGTATGGGTATCTTTGGTCTTAGATACCCGGCGGCCTCATGGCCGTGTAAAAGGAATAAAGAGAGAGGGAGAGATGAAAGACTTAAAGCACCTGATTTATTTCGAAGACCTGCTGCAGGAGGCAAACAATGAACTCGTTGCACAGGCTCAGAAAGAGGGCATGAAGTGCATAGGCTATATGTGCGAGAACGTGCCTGAACCTCTGCTCAATCTGCCGGGCTGCTTCTCAGCCAGACTGCGTGCACCACGTACGGGCTCGATTGACGTAGGCACTTACTATCTGACAAGCTTCCTTTGCGAATATTCAAGAGCTATCCTCGAGAGAGCTCTTGAGGGAGGCTACAACTTCCTTGATGCAGTCATCACACCTGACGGTTGCACGATGCTCAACCGCTGCGTAGAGAACATGGACGTTCTTCAGGCTATGGGCAAAGACAAGAAGGGTTTCTTCTTCGATTATATGGAGATCCCTATGAAGGCCGATTACAACGGTCTCAACCTCTATGTGGTTCAGTGCAAAAACCACATACTCAAACCGCTGGCTGAGAATTACGGAATCGACATATCCGATGCTGCCATCCGCAAGGCTGTTGACCAGCACAACAAAGTCTGCGAACTTATCAGAGCTATCGGAGACTTCCGCAAGCTCGACAATCCTACCATTACAGGATACGAGTTCAACGTATTCTGCCTGGCTTCCTATGTAGCTCCTAAGCATCTCATAATTGACAAGCTCGAGGAAACACTCGAAGAGCTTAAGACAAGAGAGCCTGATCCTAAGCCTTGGTTCAAGGCAAGAGTCGAAGTCGTAGGCTCTGAGGTTGATGATACAGACTTCATCAAGCTGGTTGAGGAGAGCGGTGCATTTGTTTGCTGCGACAGATTCTGCTACGGCTCGCTTCCTGGAAGGGACCCTATCTATCTTAACGATGAAGAGGATGCACTCACACAGCTCTGCAGCGCTTACATGTACAGAGGCGAGTGCCCGCGTTACATGGATACCGTGACTATGGACGGACGCCGTGAATATGTTGATGAGCTCGCAAAGGAGTACAAGGCAGACGGCATCATCTATCAGCAGATGAAATTCTGCGATCCATGGGCTTATGAGAGAATGATGGGATCACACATCCTCAGAAACAGGTATAACTGGCCGGTGCTCGCGGTAGACAGACCGTATACTATCGGTTCGTCGGGACAGATGCGCACACGTGTGCAGGCTTTCCTTGAGAGCATCGATATCAAGAAGATACAGAAGGAGGGGTAGTGATGGCAGTCAGAAAATTCAAGACCATGGTCAACCCTGAAAAGATAAAGGGCGACACAAGATACGGCGACCTTTACATACCGCATGGAAAGGTCAGAAAACGCCGTGAATGGCGCGGAGTAGGAGACACTCTCTATGATTATTCGAGATGGCTGGGCATCATGCTCACACTCGGTAAATTCATGGCAAAACCGCGCAACATAAAATTCTTCTTCAGATACCGCTGGATGGCCAACTATCTGGCAGTACCGATGATGGTAGACAGATTCACACAGGGTCTCAGAGGCGAATACCTCAGAATGGCTCACGAAGAGCAGGACCTGATCATCATCGACGTTGCGAAGCTGCTTAATACTCTTGCCCGCGGAGACCGCAGGACAGGCAACGATGAGGAGTTCTCAAAGATCAACGTGCTCGTTGATGAAAATGAAATGACAGCAGTTATGATGGGATTCCCTAATCTTAAGTGCACATCCCGTGAGACTCCTTCGACATACGTATCCGTACTGCTTAACCAGCATGCTATGGAGCACTACATCGACGTAGCTCAGGAGTACGGACTCCCTGGCGACGTCTGTCCGATGCCTGAGGCTGAGGCCGGCGTTTCCATCGATGACGATGCGCCTATCCTCGGAGCCTGCGCAGTACAGTGCAACACCACGTGTGACGGCTCACTGCTCGGCAACGGAGTAATCTCCGAGAGACTTGAGAAGGAAGACGGCATACCTGTATTCCAGCTGCCGGCTCCGCTCCGCCACAAGGAAGATGACGTACAGGAATACGCTGCAGAGGAAGTCAGAAGAGCGATCAAGTTCATCGAAGAGCATACAGGCCACAAGTGGGACTGGGATTACTACTTCGAATGTGCAAAGAGAGTAAACTTTGCTACGAAGTGCCGTAACGAATGGCTCGATATGAACAAGACGGATTATCCGCAGATCTTTGGCGGAAACCTCGCTCTTTATACAGAGACCACATACATGGCTATCTGCGGCAAGGTGCCTGAATTCGAGACCGCTGACAAGCGTCTCATGAAGCTGGCAGAGAGAGCGTACAAGAAGAGAAAGATGGCTGCTCCTGAATATCGCCACAGAGCGATCGTATGGGGCGTACAGTCACACTACTATATGGACTTCCTCGTATGGCTGCTCAACTGCTGGGGCATCGTGCCTCTGACAGATATGCTCTCGTGCATCAACACGGAGATGATCGCAGATACAGATACTCCTGAGAACAGAGAACAGGCATACTACGACATGGCCATGCTGACTGAAGAGATGATCATGCGTAACCGTACACACGGCGGTTACAAAGTGCTGCTCGACGACCTCTTCGAATTTGTTGAAGAATTCAACGCAGATATGATCATCCTGTGGGAGCACATCACATGTAAGGCTCTGGACGGCATGCACGGACTCTTTGAAGATAAGGCAAGAGAACGCGGTATTCCTCTGATCTGGGTAGACCACCAGCTCTTCGACCCTCGTGTCATTTCAAGACAGGGTGTAAGAGACCAGGTCAATCAGTACATGAGAACTGTCATGCAGGAAGAACCGCTTGATCCGACGCTCGAGATACTCGATGACGAGAATGCATGGTAGAACATAGGAGGAATAAATAATGAAAAAGAAATTAGCAAAAGCTTTACTTTATCTTATGACCGGAGGACTTGCATTCTTCGTAGTCACATTCACGGTCTACTTTTTCAATCTCGACATGAAGCTGACCTCGATGATCGAGCCGTTCCTGCTCAAGTGGTACGACAGGATCCCAAGGAACCAGCATCTGTAAAACAGGGCATAAAAATCTCATAAAGATAGCAAAAACGGCCTGCAGAAATAAATCTGCAGGCTGTTTGTATCAGCAAAAAAAAACGATCCGGAGACGCGGACATGCTTATCGAAAAATTTTAAAAAAATATTAATTCCTACCTTGACAATAGGAAATGAGGGTGCTATTATGTGCATGAAAGGAAGAGTTAAACATTACTAACTACACCATAATACTTTCATCCCTCTTACAATATCTATATCTACACAAAAATGCTGCCCGGTGCAGCTTTTTTGTTTATGACACATAATCCAGGTGCATAGAATAAAATTTGTGTTTGTGGTATGCTTTGCAGCAGTAATGGACTGAGATAATGGATTGCAATACGTAGGAGGTCCTGATAATGCAAGAACCTTTTGAAAGAGCACTGCCGTTCGAACTTGCGGATAAACTCGAGGCTGAAAGAAACCTGACAGATGAAGAACTTAAATCTGTGCTGCTTTGTGATTATCCGGGATTTGATGAATATCTGTCCGGGAAGGCGAGAGCAGTGCGCGAAAAGCATTATGGAAAATCTGTTTACATGCGCGGACTGATAGAGATCAGCAATATATGCAAAAATAATTGCTATTACTGCGGCATACGCAGAGATAACACTAATGCCGAGCGTTACCGCTTAACTAAAGAACAGATCCTCTCATGCAGTGATACCGGTTACGAGCTGGGATTCCGTACTTTTGTGCTGCAGGGCGGGGAGGATCCGTATTATACTGATGAACGTATAGTTTCAATCGTCAGCGCCATAAAGGAGAAGCATCCTGACTGCGCTGTCACGCTGTCCCTGGGAGAGTTTGAGAAGGAGAGCTATCAGAAGTTCTTTGATGCAGGTGCCGACCGTTATCTGCTGAGGCATGAGACTGCAGACAAAGAGCACTATGAAATGCTTCATCCTGCTGAAATGTCATTTGAGCACAGGATGCAGTGCCTGAGAGACCTCAAGGATATCGGGTATCAGGTGGGCTGCGGCATGATGGTAGGCTCACCTTATCAGACCACCGCACATCTGGTGAAGGATCTCAGATTCCTTAAGGAGTTCAAACCTGAGATGGTAGGCATAGGGCCTTTCATACCTCATCACGACACTCAGTTTGCTGACCGCGAAGCGGGAACTGTCGATATGACGATAAGACTTCTGTCCATCATACGTCTGCTTCTGCCGGATGTGCTGCTTCCGGCAACCACCGCGCTCGGTACGATCGACCCTCGCGGACGTGAGAAGGGCATACTTGCCGGTGCGAATGTAGTAATGCCGAATCTTTCACCTTCTGATGTAAGGGGAAAGTACCTGCTCTATGACAACAAAATATGTACCGGAGATGAAGCGGCTGAATGCATCCGCTGCATGGCGATGCGTATTTCTTCAGTCGGATATGAGACGGTAGTGGCACGTGGAGATCACGTTTCCTTTAGTATGGAATAAGATACAAAAGCAATTTTTAAAACCTATTGACTTGGTAGGTATTTAGAGCTACAATTGCGTCAATCAAAAAGAACTTGAAAAAAGGACCAGACGATGAGAAAAGTTATTCCCTCTCATATGAATAAAAACTATTGGATGTGTTGTTGTCTGATGCACAGCTCCCGGGCTCGATGTATGGCCGGGGTCTTGTCTTAGGATGACACGCACCTCGTAAAACATCTGACTCTGATCCCCTGAATCGAGTGACAGGCCCGGGAGCATAAACAGCCCCGGGCGTTTTATTTACAATAAAGAAATCAGGGCGGAGAAAACTGAATTGATATGAAAGAACACAAAATGAAAGTGAGGACATAAAGATGACTAATATTTATAAAGGTACACTGGGACTTATCGGAAATACACCACTGGTAGAGGTTATCAATATCGAGAAAGAACTCGGACTTGAGGCTACAGTTCTCGTAAAACTCGAATACTTCAACCCGGCAGGAAGCGTAAAAGACAGGATTGCCAAGGCTATGATAGAAGATGCAGAGGAGAAGGGGCTGCTTAAGGAAGGCTCAGTAATTATTGAGCCTACATCGGGCAACACCGGTATAGGGCTTGCATCAATAGCAGCCGCAAAAGGATACAGAGCGATCCTGACTATGCCTGAGACAATGAGCGTCGAGAGAAGAAACATTCTGAGAGCATACGGTGCTGAGATCGTTCTGACCGAAGGCGCAAAAGGTATGAAAGGCGCTATCGAAAAGGCGGAGGAGCTCGCAAAAGAAATAGACGGCGGATTCATTCCGGGGCAATTTGTGAATCCTGCAAATCCGGCAGTACACAAAGCCACAACGGGACCGGAGATCTGGAAAGATACTGATGGAGCAGTAGATATCTTTATCGCAGGAGTCGGTACTGGCGGTACTCTTACAGGTGTGGCAGAGTATCTCAAAGAGCAGAAACCTGAAGTGAAGATCGTAGCGCTCGAACCTGCTGATTCACCGGTGCTCTCAGAAGGCAGAGCGGGAGCTCACAAGATCCAGGGAATCGGTGCCGGGTTTGTTCCGGAGGTACTCGATACAGCTGTGTATGATGAGGTCTATAAGGCAGATGGGCAGAAAGCATTCGATGCAGCCAAGCTGCTTGCAAAAAAAGAAGGCATCTCCGTAGGAATATCCTCGGGAGCTGCTCTCTATGCGGCAATCGAATATGCGAAGAAACCTGAAAACAAGGGCAAGACCATAGTAGCTCTGTTGCCTGACAGCGGAGACAGATACTACTCGACAGCACTCTTTACAGAATAAAGCCAAAAGAATTGAATCATCAGGTGCCGGCAGGGAACTGTCAGGCACCTGTTTTTTTGTTGCTGCTTCTGACGGCAAATATGCTTGCAGCTGCAAATACAGCGGCAGCAGCGAGCCATATACCCGCGATCCACATCGCGGCATCCGAGAAGACATCTTCCTGCATAATGTTTATAAGGTTGTCCTTGTCCGGATAAAGAATCCAGAGGTCGTTGTCAAAGAATATGTGATGAAACACTGTAAATACGCGTGTAAAATCTATTACGCACAGAACGGCAACGATCACAGCCAGAACGGCAACGAATCCCAGAGACCTTAAATAACCTTTATCAAGAAGGAGTGAGGTCTTTTCTTTTCCATTGTGTACGTAAATGTAAATAACAAAAGCAACCAGAAGGAGACATGCGATGACGCGCACCTTTATTCCTTTCAGAAAGAGCTCTCTGCAGTCAGCAAGATGGGCTTTTTCCCGGTCTGTAAAGAAAGGCGCGGTCACCCCGTCAATTGTCGCTTCTGTATCATCAAGTGTATCGAGCCTGCCGATGCAGTAGTCGAGCATGTCTTCCGTTACATGAACTGCATCATCGAGCGACATTTCACCCCTTACATTCGAAGGCGTGTCATACTTTGCATACTCATTGCGCCACCAGTTTGGTACCCAGAAACAAACTGCCTGGGTAGCTGTTATGAGCAGAATGAGCAGCAGGCACAGCCCGCAGATGAATGCTGCTATATTATGGGTGAGTTTTGATTCGTGGATACTCTTCATGCTCTATATATTACCACGCTGTTGCTCAAAAAGTACAAATTAAAACAGTGCACTTTAACACTTTAAAGTGCGAAAAGGTGTATACTACATGCAACGGAAAAAGCGGAAATGATTGATGTGGCTACATAGCCGCTCAGGGAAGGCAGCAGACCATGATCACGGATAAAGAACAGAAAAACATGAATCAGTTTTACAGAGCGGTTCTTGCTCTCCGGAATGAAGACGAATGCCGCAAATTCTTCGACGATGTGGCAACTATCAAAGAGGTGATCGATCTGTCCGCGAGACTTGAGGTGGCGCGCATGCTTGACAGTGGTGCGGTTTTCAGTGAGATCAGCCGTGAGACCGGTGCAAGTTCTGCAACAATAAGCCGTGTCAATAAGTGCCTTACATATGGAGAGGGCGGATATAAGATCGTCATCGACCGCATAAAAGAGGACTAAAAAATGCCCCGCAAAGGGGCATTGATTATATTTGTTATTAAAATTCTGCTTTTACTTCAACACCATCATATTTGAAACAGTCCATGAACCTCAGCTTAAAGAGGTTCTTTTTATGAAGTGAATCGATACGTTCTTTAGTTGCCGGATCATCGATCTCTCCGGTGCGGATATACCGGTCAAGTACAGCGTATGTGAATCCGAGCTTATCTTCGTCACTCATGCCCGACAGTCCATCGCTCGGGACTTTCTCTATAAGAACTGACGGAAGGCCGAGGACTCTGCCCATCGCTCTGATTTCAGCAGTCGTGAAGCACGACATAGGACTGAAATCGCCTACAGAATCGCCGTATCTTGTCGAATAACCTACCCAATCTTCTGAGAGATTGCAGGTATTTACGACTCTGCCGTTTTTGCTCTGCCCGACAGCGTAGAGAGTAGACATACGAAGGCGTGGAGGCAGGTTTATGACAGAGTCTTTGCTGATCTCTATGCCGGCAAGGCCGATCTGTTCCATAAGCCCGTCGAACGCACTGTTAATGTTGATTATATAATGCTCTATACCAAGATGATCGACAAGAAGTTTAGCCATATCGATATCGGACTGCTCACCGTTAGGCATCAGTACTCCTATTACACGGTCTTTCCCCAGCGCTTCACAGCACAGAGCTGCAGCTATAGAGCTGTCTTTGCCCCCACTGATCCCTACGATGGCATTGCACCCGGGTCCATTGATTTCAAACCAGTTTCTGATCCATTTGGTTGTAGCTTCAACAGCTTTTGCAGCATCAAATCCCATAGCATTCTCCTTTGCTTTTCATCCTTACGGCAACGCCGTTTGCTGGCGTTTTATAGTTGATGAAGCATTCTATCGGAGGAGCTCAGCCTCCGGAGATCAATGCTTTCATCCTTACGGCAACGCCGTTTGCTGGCACTTTATAGTTGATGAAAGCATTATACCATACCCTGACCTTGTGTTATACTATAACAAATAATCGAACGGAGATAATTGACCGAATGAAACCATACTATATCAAAGACTTAAGGCCTGATGAAGGGCATCGCATAGAGGACAGATACCTTGTTAAAACAGTAGATATACGTGACGGCAACAACGGAAAGAGGCATCTTTACATGACGCTTGCCGACGCTACAGGCGACATCCAGTCTGTCAAGTGGAATCTCACACCGGACGAGGTGAAAGCCTTTGCAAAAGTACAGTCGGGGATGGTCATCAGTGTTGCCGGCAGGTGCCGCGATTATAAAGGACAGAATCAGCTCATACTTGATGCAATAAAGGGCGAAGCCAGGGAAGGCACATACGAGAGAGCAGATCTCTTCAAGGCCGCTCCGGAGAAACCTGAGGACATGTATGACTACATAGTAGGCAGGATCAAAGCCTTCAAAGATGAAGAGCTCAAGCGCCTCTGCCTCAGTTTCTATGAGGGTGATAAAGACCGCATTATGTATTTCCCTGCAGCGATGAGCAACCACCACGCGGAGTACGCGGGTCTGCTTTATCATGTGAAACGAATGATGATGATGGGTGAGCGCGCATGCGAGGTCTATACATACCTTGACAAAGATCTTCTTCTGGCAGGAGTCGCGCTCCACGACATAGAGAAGCTGAACGAGCTTGCTTCAGATGAGAACGGTGTTGTTCCTGAGTATACTCTTGAGGGCAAGATGCTCGGCCATCTCGTAATGGGAGTAGAGGCTATAGGCGAGCGCTGTAAAGAGCTTGGCATAGATCACGAGAAGTGCCTGCTGATGCAGCACATGTCGCTGACTCATCACTACGAGCCTGAGTTCGGCAGCCCTAAGAAACCGCTCTTTCCGGAAGCTGAAATGCTTCATTACCTGGACATGACGGACGCGAAGATGTTTGACATGGAGGACGCTCTCGGAAATGTGGAACCGGGCGGATTCAGCGAGAGAGTATTCACTCTTGATAACAGAAGGCTTTACAAGCGCACATTCTAAAGGATGCAGCAGGAAGGCAAACTCGGAAAGATAATATTTAACAATCCTGAGAACGGCTATACCGTAGCGGTCTTCGATACCGAAGCAGGCGCGATCCGTATAGCCGGTTCTTTTGCTGAGCCTAAAAGCGGAGCAAAGTACAGACTCGAGGGAAAATTCACCATACATCCGAGATATGGCGAACAGTTCAGCGTATCTTCATATGAGGAGATGATGCCTGAGGGTGCTGACGCGATACTTGAGTTTCTTTCGGCCGGAAACATCCGCGGCATAGGACCTAAAACCGCTGCACAGATAGTCGATATGTTTGGTGACGAGACGCTGACGGTAATAGAGGAAACACCGGAAAAGCTTCTGATGGTGAGCGGGATAGGCGCTAAAACGCTGGCCAGGATCACAGATTCTTTCGGTGAATCCCGGGAGTTTGCCAACACATCGATAGAACTCCGTGAACTCGGCATAGAAATGAACGAAGCTGTAAGAGTCTATAAGATGTACGGCAAGGATTCTGTTAGGATCGTAAGCGAAAATCCGTACATTCTTGCAGAAGACATACGCGGCATTAATTTCAACAGAGCTGATGCCATAGCAGCAAAACTTGGCATAGAACCGGAGAACAGCGTCAGAATAGAAAGCGGGATCCGTTATATGCTCAAGTCCTGGGCTGCCAGCGGCAGCACTCTGATGCCTGAAAACTATCTTATCGAAAAGACTGCGGAATTCCTCGACGTTATGATGGACAATGTGAGGGACTCGCTGAAAGATATGGTGTTTGCCGGAGAGCTGGAGGAAGACAGCATAGACGATACGGCTGTGATATATCTTTATGGGTATTATCATGCAGAGCAGAGGGTAGCTCATGAGCTTATTAAGATCAGAAACGCGCCCCTTAAATCGATTCCGGTACAGGCCGGGAACTACATGGATGCCATAATGATGGATGATGATGATCCATTTGGAGAGGGCATAGAATTATCTGTTGAGCAGAAGCGCGCTGTTCTGGAATGCCTTGCCAACAACGTTACCATAATCACCGGTGGACCGGGTACAGGCAAGACAACTATAATAAACACTCTGGTTAAAATTTTTGACTTTGCAGGCTTTTCGGTGGCACTGGCTGCACCGACAGGCAGGGCGGCAAAGCGTATGGAAGAGGCGACTGGGAAGCCTGCCATGACTATACACCGTATGCTTGAATACGTGTGGTCCGAAGAGGAAGATACTCTTAACTTCGGCAGGAACGAAGAGAATCCGCTTGAGGAAGACGTGATAATAGTCGACGAAGCGTCAATGATCGATCTGATGCTGATGGACGGACTCCTGAATGCTGTGAAGGAAGGAACCAGGCTCATTTTCACCGGAGATGCAGATCAGCTTCCACCGGTCGGAGCGGGCAATGTGCTCCGCGATATGATTGCCAGCGAGTGCATACCTGTTATAAGGCTCAGGGAGATATTCAGACAGGCTGAGGGAAGCGGGATCGTCACGAATTCGCACATGATAAACAGCGGTGAGTATCCTGAGCAGCAAAGCGGTAACGATTTTTACATAATCAGCAAAAATGGTGAGATATCCATAAGTGATACAATAAGGGAACTCGTTGGAGGACGTATAGAAGCCGGCTTCGACTTTGTGCACTCCGCTGATGATATACAGATACTGACACCTACAAAGCGCGGTATGCTCGGAGCTCCGAGTCTGAACGCAATGCTTCAGGAAGTGATCAATCCGCCTTCAGAAGAAAAGGCGGAACTGAAAATAGGTAATGTTACTTTCCGTGAAGGTGACAAGGTGATGCAGCTGAGAAACAATTATGGTGCTGAGTGGCGCACCGAACTTTTCACTGCTGAGGGTGAAGGTGTATTCAACGGTGATATGGGTACTGTTGTTGAGATTGATACAGAGGACAAGTCCATGACGGTCAGAATGGATGACCGTGTAATCGAATATGTGGGAGATATGCTCGAAGAGATAGACCTCGCATATGCTATCACCGTACACAAAAGCCAGGGCTCGGAGTTCCCTGTTGTAGTGATACCTGTGCTGAACTTCCCGCCTATGCTGATGACCCGCAATCTTCTTTACACCGCGGTCACTAGAGGGAAGAAGCTCGTTATAATCGTGGGAGATCCGGCGCGTGTGCGTTCAATGATCGACAATAACCGCGCGGACGGCAGATACACAGGTCTTAAGTGGCGGCTGCTTGCCCTGGATGCGGATCCGTTCGGACGGAGGCTTTGATATGTCAAAAGAGTCATGGCTAAGAAGGATGGGAAATGAAATGCTTGACCTGGTGTATCCGCCGGGTCTTTATTGCATTTGTTGCGGAAAGATCATAGACGAGAGCAGAACATACAGACTGTGTAATGACTGCATGAGATCAATGAACTGGAACACAGGGAGACATTGCAGCAGATGCGGACGGCCTCTTGCGGAGACTGACCCGGGCAAGCTGTGTTTTGGCTGCGCACAAAGAGAAGCTGCCGGACAGAAGCAAAGCTTTGACAAAGGTCATGTCTGTACCGGTTATGGTGCCTGTGCCCAATCGGTGATATTTGCCCTCAAATATGGCGGCAGGGCAGATATAGGAGACACACTGGGAGAGATCCTTTTTGACTGCATGCTCTCTGAATACGAAGCAGACGAACTTGCGGCCATGTATGACATCGTTATGCCTGTACCAATACATGCGGACAAGCTGAAAAAGAGAGGATTCAATCATGCTGAACTGATAGGGCGCGGCTTCACAAAAAGATCAGGCCTGTGCTTTGATTCAGGAGCGCTTGTAAGAACACGCGAAACAGTTCCGATGAAAGGGCTGGGACCGGAAGAACGAAGGGCAAACATACGAGGAGCCTTTGAGATAAGAAACAGCAGGCTTCCGCTTATACAAGGTTCGAGTATCCTGCTGATAGATGACATCTTCACGACGGGCTCAACGATAGATGAGATAGCCTCAATGCTTAAGAGCCAAGGGGCATCACATGTGGATTTTCTTGCGTTCGCCGCAGCCGGAGACATGGTGATATAGGATCAAAATCCGAGAGAAACCAGTTCTTCAGGCGTCAGGCGTCGGTACTCACCGGGAGCGAGACCTGGATCAAGAGTCAGTGGACCCATCGAAAGGCGTTTAAGATAGATGACCTCGGCACCGACAGAACCGAACATGCGCTTCACCTGATGGAATTTACCTTCACGAACGGTTATCTCAGCTTCAGAAATATATTCTTCTTCAGATACTGATAATACTTTCAGGTCTGCGGGGAGACATTCAAGTCCGTCGGTAAGTACCAGGCCGTCACGGAACAGTTCGACATCGCTGTCAGAAAGAATCCCCGATACTCTTGCATAGTATACCTTGTCAACATGATGCTTAGGCGACAGGAGACGGTGTGAAAGCGCACCGTCATTTGTTATTAACAGAAGTCCCTCCGTATCGCGGTCAAGACGTCCGACAGGGAACAGATCTCTGCGCTTAGGTTCGGATATAAGATCTACTACGGTAGGTTCCAGTTCATCTTCACTTGCGCTGATGATGCCGGCAGGCTTGTTGAGCATGTAATATACGAATTCTTCATAGGCGACAACTGAACCTCTGAAGACTACATGTGATGAGCTACAGACACTGAAGCCGGGATCTTTGACGATTACTCCGTCAACAGTGACACCGCTTTTGCGGATCTCCTTTTTCAGTTCACTTCTTGTGCCGGCGCCCATGTCGGAAAGGTACTTATCGAGTCTCATACTGACCTCTTTTCACCTGATCGTTGTCTTGCACAGTAATTGTATCATATTCGCAACATTCGGTGATACGGCTTGAAATCCAAAGAATTCAGACTTATAATTAATTATATCAAACACCAGGGGAGCGAATGCTGAGAGGTCCCGCAAGGGATGACCCTTACACCTGATCCGGAT
>JBGUKU010000052.1:0-6173 GCA_045114615.1 Anaerovoracaceae bacterium | reverse complement strand
GCCGAGACTCCGGCGGCTTCAGAACAGCAGGATGAATTTTATACTTTTGATTATCATGTAGAAGATTCTGATGGAACACTGACTCTCACCCTGCCCTATTCAGCGGAGAAATGGTGGAAGTGCGTCGGAGACACCAATAAAATCGAGGTTGTCGAAGAATATGTTGTCGACGAAATCAAGTCTGTTGCAACCGTAAAATCAACGGTCGATGAAGGCCCGGCTAAGGTCGTTATGGCGCATTTCGAACCGAACAGTGAAGAACCTGTTGAGTATATGCTCATTGATGTCAACATTGTAGGCGGCAAGATCGATACAGTTCAGCCTGACACCGCCAGCGTAGTAAAAGATCTGGCAGAGGCATCGAATTGACATCATAAAAAAGTAACAAATAAAAGTGAAATGAATATAAAGATGAAAAGACGGGTCAGCTTCGGCTGACCCGTTTTTTCATCTCCCTGAGCAGACTGCCCTGTCCGTCATAGGACAGGGCAGCTGCTTTGATTCCTCATCGCGCAATACTCGTGATTTTAATCATGAGATACGCGCACAAAGCCTTGTTTGCGCATTCTTCTTGCGCTTAAAAGAACGGTAATCCTGCGTCAGAGATCACTTCTTTCCGGATCTCTTCACGAACACAGCAGCCAGCACCGCGCAGGCAGCCAGAGCCATGAGCGCCAGCCACAGAACCATGTCAGATGTATCTCCAGTCTTCGCCGCCACGACCTTGACTGCAGTTTCCGAAGACTTCTTTGTACTTGTCTTTGCTGCTTTCCTTTCTGTACTGCACTTTACCTGTTTTACATTTTCACAGCCGGAATCCGCCGGAACGACTTCAGTCGGTTCCTCAGTCGGTTCCCCCGCAGGCTCGGACAGATCATAAGCCAGCGCATACTGAGAGAAAAGGTCGCTCGCAAAGAATGCGTATCCGTTCTCCACCGACGTCTCGAGCTGCTCCACGACTCCGTTGTGCAGACGCAGAACATAGACAGGATTACTTGAGTCAATCAGCCAGGAAGGAAGCGCAATTGCAAGTTCAATCGGATTTTCCGTCCTGTGCAGGCTTCCCAGATATACTCCGGTGTTCGAATTAAAAACAAGAAGGCTGATATCCGCATAGCGGGCGATGTTCTCATTGGCAGCGTTAAGGAGTTTTTTAAGTCCGTTCCCGTCAATTTCTGTAACAGGGATTTCTCTCGTCTCCACTACCACCTTCAGACCGTTCTCCCGGCTCGGATCAATAAGCGCCTCGGCTATCGTGTCGTAATCATCTGCACTGATATACCCGTTCTCTACAGTAGACGCGTTCTCTGCAGCTGTATTATTGAAGATATCGTTATAGACCATCGCAAGCGCGATCAGCGCATCATTCTCAGCATCATCCTTATCGGCGACACCAACTGTGGCAGATCCTTCGCCTGAGCCGATTTTCTCGGCCTCCGCACTCAGATCCTGATAAATGAAATCCGCGTATACTTTGATGCTGATATTGTCAATGTCGATCCAGTTCTCTTCTACACCGGGACTTCCCTTTGCAAAGCTGTACTTTATATTGGGAATGAAATCCACCCAGTCCATCCACTGTCCGTCATAACGAATATAGCTCTCTCCTTTGTTCACGACAGCTTTGGCGTACTTCCTGATTCCCTGAATTCCCCTCGCTTCTCTGTCTATCACACTCTGCTCATTGAAATTGTAAAAGACCGATACGTAGTTCTTTCCTTCGTGCTCCTGTGTCACGACGACAGAATACCTGAATCCTTCCGGAATAATGCAGACCTTGTCCGTCTTGATCCGATGATATCCGCTGTATTCAAAGTGTTCTGATCCCGATGTAAGCAGAACTCCATCTGTCGGATCCGTTGCACCCTCATTCAGGAGATATATTTCATAGGTGACCGTAGTCTGATCGTCAGCGGGCTGAACTCCAATCTCACGGATATTTGTAGTTGCATCCGCTGTAAAGACGTTTGCTCCCATATCAGATGTAACTTTAATGGGCTGAGCGCTCGTCATTAAGTCATACTGACGAATATCATATTCTCCACGTTCGTAGACAAGAACTTCCACATTGAAATCAAATGTCTCGATCGTCGTAATAGTAGGATCCCAGTAAGAGAGCCAGAAATATCCGTCGCCTATGCCGTCACCGTTTTCATCGATGCCCCAGTTGCCGAAATTTGCGCCGCTGGATTTTCCGCCGCCCCAGCTGTTCTTGACAAGCCATGCGCCATCCCTGTCAGGCTCATGTCCTTCAAGGAAAAGCGTCTTCGGGAAATTGTCATTGAAGCCTACGATCGTCACTCCATGATTTGCGCTGGCAAGACGGTCATAAGTATAATGTGCCCATGCATTGTTGACCATATTTATATACTTCGCCTTTTCGGTCGCCCCCGGAGATGCCGTATCAGCGCAGAACGCAGCACTCACGCCGCGCCCCGAAAGCAGCTCATCTTTGATTGCTTTTATGACAGTTTCGTCGACTACGTTATCCACACAATACTCCGGCAGAACATTCGAGCTTTCCAGGTCCAGTATCGAAGCATAGTGCATCTCTTCATTTACGCTCCAGTCATAACACGCCCTGTGGATCAGGGGCAGGCGTGGGAAGGATAAGGACTCCGGATCAAATTTATACTGTATTCCGTCCTGATCCTCAAAAATGAGAATATCAGGATAGCCCTTCACGAGTCCCTCAAGCTCATTCATGCGAACAACGTGATAATAGACCCCGTTATCGTCCACGTACTTGTAGGTTTCACTGGCCCGGGTGACCACACCTTCTTCAATTCTCTGCCGGACTCTTTCCTGCGTTTCCGGATTATCTTTGAAGTAGTCCAGGACCTCTTCCTTTGTCATGTCCTTCGGAATCAGACACTCATACTCCACATATCGAGCCTCGGTCATATAACCGACATAATCCTGATCAAGATACTCCGTGCCGTCGTTTGCAATTACCTTTATACCTTCATTGAGTACGCCTTCGTTGTTCTCATAGGGAACGCGGAACTCTTCGATCGGTCCTGTACCCCTCGCAAAAACGGAGGTCGCATAATAATTGCCGCCCAGCGCGTTAAAAACAGCGCCCTTATCTTTTTCCGTCGCATAGAGCCCTTCACCTGCCTGAGAAGGATGATTTCCGTTTTCCGATTCAGGCGTAAATGCAAACCAGGCGAGTTGCCGCTCGGACAGATCAAGCCACTCACAAAGCTCCTTAAAAGTGCTTATCCCGAACTTCTCAAGAAGACCCGGAGCAAGTTCATCCCACTTCGCATAGCACTCGGCAAGAATGCTGCTCTCTGAAGCGGCGATCGCGGAAAAGCCCCAGCAGGTCTGCCACGGCGTCTGGTCTTTGACCTCCGTCACAATACTCTGTCCATCCTCTGTGTAAGCGCGCAGGCTGTATGCGGACGGATTCAGCTCATCTCCGTGATACTGCAGGCATTCGGCAAGGTATGTAAGCGGGTCGACCGTCTCACCGGCCTTGACCAGAGAACCTTCGCCTTCACTTCCACTGTTCACTTCTTCACTGTCTGCCGTTCCTGCTTCGGTTGAATTTCCTGCATCTGCGATCCCGGCTGTGCTGCCTGACTGCTCTGCATCCGCTGATTTTCCTGCATCTGCGGTTTCAGCTGCGCTGTCAGCCGACGCTGCTTCGTCTGCCTTGACTTCTTCATTGACGGCATTCTCGCCGCTCTCCGTATCAGCGGGAGCCTCCGTTTCAGCGACTTCCTTAACTGCTTTTTCCTCACTCTCTGCATTCGCGGCAGCTTCCATTTGAACTGCTTCCTCACTTGCTTTCGCTTTACTCTCCGCAAGTGCGTCCGCAGACGTCTCCTCTGCGGCATCGCCGAACGCTTCACTTCCTGCATTTACGTACGCCGCATCGTCTTCCGGAGCCGTGTTCAGTCCGGCATCCACCTCTGCCGATCCTTCCGACAGCCCGGCTGCTCTGACCTCAGGAAGCGCTTCCTCCTGCGTATCCTCTGCGGCTGTTCCGTCCTCCGCAGCAGCGGCAGGCACGACCTCCTCCGCAAACGCATCCTTCGAAAAATGAATGGACATTGCAAGCGCAATCACGATTGAGAAGATCAAAATGATGACATGCTTCCAGGTTTGTGCTCTGATTTTCCCAGACATATAGCCTCCTTTGCATAATTTTTCCCCCGTGTCTGTCTTGACAGCAAACAGAGGATCCCAGTGCTTATATACATATAAATATAGCATACATCCCTTCTGTTTTCTATCAACAGCGGAAATTGTCGCAAAAAAGAACCTTGTGCGCCGCACAAGGTTCTTTCTGACAGGTCACTGGCGAAGCAGGCGAGTCCGTCCCGGACCGTTGTCGCAAGACGTTCCACGACACCGTTGTGCAGACGCAGGACATATACCGGAGCGTCCAATGCAATCACATCAGACGGAATCGCGATCGCAAGGTCGATGGGATCATCTGTCCTGTGAAGACTTCCCAGATATTCTCCCGTGTCCAATGTCACGACAAGCAGACTGATATCGGCATAGCGTGCTATCTTATAGTCAGCTGCTTCGATAAACTTGTCAAGCTCCTGCTGTTCGAGATCAGAGTCAGTAATCTCTTTCGAGGACACTACGACCTTCAGCCCTGTCGCCCGGTCCGGATCAATCAGCGTCTTTACAATATAATCGTAATCATCGGCACTGATATACCCCTTCTCTACCGAGGAGGCTTTCGCTGCCGTCGTATTATTAGAAATCTCATTGTGGACCAGCGCCAGCGGTACCAGCGCGTCCTTCTTTGCCGCATCGGCCGTAAATATGAGGATTACCTTTCCTATATGAAAGAAAACCCGGATACTCCGGTGACGGAGCTCGATTCCGTGGAAGGTACAAAAGGAGGGAAAGTCCTTCTCACGATACATTTCGAAAAGGCTGAGATGATGCTCGCTTTCCTGCGGGATCCTGGTGTACTGGAATTTAATCTGAAGAACTGGAATTTACCCTGAAAAGTGACCTTACACAAAAAGAACCGCTGTACTTTCGTACAGCGGTTCCCATTCTTAAATATGCATTTTGGCAGCCTTTCTTACTGCTCCTGCTCCTCATCCTCTTTTCTTCTCTTCAGAAGGAGGAAGATGATGAACAGCGCTCCTGCTGCCGCCGCAGCCGCGACAGGAAGTGCCTTTCCTCCCATCGCCAGTGCGGGTTTCTCATCCGATCCGTCATCCGGATCTACATCTGCGCCGCTTCCCTTGATATCGTCATTCACGCTGCCATTTGCAGCACTTCCTGCCGCCTGGTTTCCGGCCGCTCCGCTCTGTGCATTCGTCCCTGCGCTCTCAGCAGTGCTTCCGTCAGCTCTATTGCTTGCAACAGCGTTTTTATCGCTTATGTTGCTTGCGACAGCTTCGTCCGGGCGTTCCGCCGCATTCGCAGCATCACTGCTTCCTGCCGTATTGTCCACGATCTGAGCTACAGGCAGGCCGTCTGTCTGGTCACGCTCATCGGAAGTGCTCCGAGCTCCGTACTCCTGTTCCAACCTGTCTACGAGCCAGTCCGGTCTTGCGTTGTCAAACGAGTAGACAGAGCCTGCATCAGCAATTCCCGGCCCGTACCCTGAATACTCACCCGAATTGCGGTTCCCCGCCGTATCGTATTCTGTCACGGTCGTTGTCATACGTCCGTCCCTGTCACGATATGCCTGAACAGTACTTCTAAGTCCCGGGAAGTCATCGATGGCGTAGCTTACCGGTCCCTTCGCGCTCACAGTTGTGAGCGTCGGTCCCATGATCGGGCTCGGGTAGTACACTTCGGAAATCAGTCCTCCTGCCGGATAGTTGTCTGCCGCCCCGTTGGTCACAACGCCGAATAAGTATGTACGGCCACCTTCTGTAGGCTGGCAATAGAAATCGTAATCAGCATACGTGGCTTTTTTGGTAAGGTCTATACCACAGCGATCATGTTCAATACTCTTCCCTGTCCTGTTAAGGATTGTCGTATCCGTTAACATTCCTCCGCTTACAGTCCTTTCTCTGATTTTGCTGGCTTCTTTCTGCAGCTGATTGTCAATCAGAGAACTGGTCGTTCGTCTTCGGATCACGTTAACGCCAAGATAGCCCTGTTCCTGATCCGGAATCAGATCGTCCGAAATCAGAAGAGCGTGATAGTAGTTGCCGACTGTCGGTGTCGCCGCCAGACCG
>JBGUKU010000051.1:0-9211 GCA_045114615.1 Anaerovoracaceae bacterium | reverse complement strand
AATGGGGAGTCTTTACGGGCAGGAGCGTTTAAAAATCCGCATCTGTGGTGAAGACTCACCATTTATTATTACTCAACATAATGTCGAAAATGTAGAGCTCTACATTTGGCTCATGCGGTCGTGTTTTTCGTTCCAGTCCCTCACATCGATTTTTGGCTTGCCGCCGTTCCATGCAACGACATTGACCTCCTTGGTCCACTTCTCTTCTCTGTTATCGATAACGTCGATAACGCCGATGTGTTCCACGATTTCAAAAGTTACATCATTAGTGTTTGCCATAAAAGCTCCTTTCGTTCGTTTGAAATAGTTTATTTATCTTTCCCATACTGCGCGCGCAGGTCTGAGCTGATCAAGTAATCCATCGCTCTTAAAGCTGTACATATCTCCGGTTTCACCACCAATTATTATGTGGTCGAGCATCTTCACACCGAGAAGATCTGAACAACTCAGGAGTCTTTTGGTAACGTCCTTATCCTCCTGGCTGGGTGCAATACTTCCGCTCGGATGATTATGCACAGCAATGAATGCTGCTGAATTTGAAAGAATGCAGCTTTTGAACACTTCTCTCGGACTGACCACCGAAGCATCCAGTGTTCCCACGCTGCATATATTCAGATTGATTGGCTGTCCGTTGGTTTTGAGATTCAGCACTGCGAAAACCTCTCTGTCATATGATGCAAGCTCGTTTGCTATCACTCTCAAAACATCATCCGGCGTTCTGATCTTCTCTGTGCTATAGATAGAAGGTTCCTTTACCATGCGGATGTTCACCACTTCTATTTTTTCGTCATTAGGTTTCCTGCCCAAGCTCTACCACCTCCAGGTTAAGTGAGTAGACTGTTCCTTCGGGAAGACTGTTTATCAGGTCCCTCAGCTCATCCAGGTCTTTAACCTCCATAGTTATATGGTTCTGAATCGTTTCCGGATCCTCTATCAGCTCGATCATGCTTTGCCTCCCTCTTTTCCGGTTTTGAATCAACGCCACCCAATAGGAATGCGTATACGGTATGTGTCTTTATAGCCTTCTGAAGGGAAAGAATACCGCCTATTTCATCAGCAAGTCCGTTATCAAAAGCCACCTGCATATCTATGGCGTTAACCTTTTTCTCTGTGTCAAAGCCTTTCTTTCCCAGCTTGTCCAGAAGCTTCATTTTCGCCTTGTCCATATGATTCCTCCTTAATTTTTATTCAGTATTTCCTTCAGTCAATGCATACTCCGTCATCGAGCAGCTCCTCGCCGTAAGCCGTAAAGGTATACCAGTAGGTATGATCAAACTTATAGTCGCTGAACTTTGCGACCTTGATGATCCCCTTCTTCACAAGCTTCCTGATCGAGTTTCGCACCATATCCTCAGTCAGGAACGGCAAGTGGACCGTCATGGTTTTCTGAGTGCACTTGACCCAGAGATGTCCGTGTCTGTATGTCGTCTCATCACTTGTAAGCAGCCAGCCTCTTATGAAGTCAACGATCACTGCTTCCCTGAGTCCGCAGACTGCAGCTATATCCATATTGAATTTTCTCTCGTTATAGTTCATTTCTGTTTCCTCCCCTGTTTTCTGCAAAGCAAAGAAGGCGGTCGCTGTTAGCTTCCGCCTCCATTTCAGTAACCGTTCGCCTTCAGATCAGACAAACATCTCTGCGTCCTCTTTATCCTGTCTGCGCTTCTTTATATACTCCTTGATCACAAGCGCAAGCATGCTGCCAAATGCAGCAGTAAAGAGTCCTCCATACAGACACAGCATGGTGTTATCCCCTGTCTTAGGCGGCGGGCTCACTTCCGGGCCGTCTTTGACGAGAACAGTCTGTCCCTCGTCATTAAGGTCTTTATGCTCAGCTACCTGAGTCAGGGTAGTTTTCGACAGGTCTCCATTACCATCATAGTCATTGATCCTGTAAGCAGTCTCAAATGCTACGAGATCCCTGCCCTTGAGGTTTCTGGTATCTATCACAAAGGTGACCTCGGCTTTGCCATTTGGTTTCTTAGGCTTGAACGGCTCGCTCCATACAGTTACCTCGTGACCATGCTCAACGAGCGGATCACCGCTATCCTTGAGCATAAGAGTTCCCTCGATCATATACCACTTAGAAGGATCGAGCGCCTTGTATTCAATCACGTCAGTAAGTGTAGTCTCCTTGCAAGGATCGACTTCCTTAGCCTTCTTGCTGCCTGTCAGGGTAGTTCCGATCTCTGGTGTCTGTACCGGGGTCTGTGCTACATCATCCTTAGGCTCAAGTGTGCCAGGTTCATCAGGCTTATCCGGATTCGGATATGTCACGTTCTCACACTTTGCGGTATTCCAGTAGCCGTCCTTATCGTCGGTCTTATTCTTCTGGTATACCCTGTTAGTATCATGCCCTTTATCATCCAGCGAATCAGAATCCTTCGCCTTGGCTGCAAGGTATTCCTTAGCAACATCGCTTACAACTGCAGTGTAAGTCACTACTGCTTTCTCACCAGGCTCAAGAGTGATGTTCGCAATGAACTCATCCTTGCCTTTGTTGTTCCATGTGCCATTGCCATCGAACTTCACATCTTTCAGCTTTGGAACAGTGAAGAACTCAGGGTTCTGAGTGAACTGATCGGATACATCCATCGTGAGAACGATGTTACCGGTATTCTCAACATGGACTTCGTATTCAACTTCATCCTGTGCGAAAAATCCATACTTGTCGCCCTTTGAAGGAGCCTTTGTGGTACGGATTTTGTACATCTCATATGCCGGCTTCATAGGTTCCCATGTTACGGTCTGGCCTTCGTCATCGATCTCCTCGTGCTTTGCAGCAACATGGCCTTCAGCATCATAGACCTTCTCGAATACGACTGTTTCCTTGCCGTAAAGGCTTGTTGCATCGAATGTGAATGTCACTTTGACCTTGCCATTGGACATGAATGTCTTGAATTCCTGCTCAGCGGTGATCTGATTGCCGTTTATGTCAAGGACCGGCTCCTTAGTGGCCTTGTCCATCAGGACGCCCCTAGCTGTGTAGGTCTCGCCCTTCTTGAGATTCTTATACTCGATAACGTCAACAAGCGTGATCTCCTTCTGAGGACGGATATCCTTGTTCTTGCCATTGACTGATGCAGTCGTTCCGATCTCAGGGACATCATCAGTTATGGTCTCAAGATCAACGAATCCGTTTTGGGATTTCTGATCTACCGTGAAGTAGAACTTCTGAAGGATATAGCCTTCGTTATGCTCGCATGGCATCTCCTCAAGGATATATGAATCGTATGGGAGTGCTCCGAACTTGCTGTTCATTTCAGCCTTGTCTCCGAACTCGCCTGTACCGAACCATACACCGTGAAGGATGTCTCCGGACCTCTTCTTCAGATCAGCTGTCTTGATCTCCTTGGCCTCAAGCAGATCGTCAAACGGATTCTGCTTGCGTGCAGTGTCAGCATCTTCATCCTCATCAAGATCACCTGTTGATCTTCTGTCCTTTGTGGAGAAGAAGCCGTTCGCATCAGTCACGACTACATGAGTCTCGCCATTAGTCACACTGATGATCTTGAACGGAACATACGAGAATCTCTCGGAAGTTGAGTCTGCGATCTTAGTTCCCTGTACATCGGAGCGATACACATAGTCATCGAACGTGAGAGCAGCTTCGTTCTGGTTATCGTCGAAGGACACCATCACCCCGTCTTCTCTGACCGTAAACATGTGCTCAGTCTTATCTGTGCGCTGGTAGGATTCATTCGTCTTGGATTCGCGGATGGTATAGGTTCCGTATGGAAGATCGTCCGGAAGTGTCTCGGCTGTATACGCTTTCTTCTCTTCGTTCCAGTGGATTGTTATCTTGCCCACGTCTTTACCAGTCGGGACTCTCCTGATTGCTTCACTCTCAAAAAGGACCTTCTTCGATTCGAGCTTCTTCCAGTCCACCTTGTCGGTCTTGTTGTCGAGATCCTTTCTGACAACTACATCCCTGCCGGAAACGTTTTTAATAGTCATCACGATACCATCAAGGTGTGCTCCGCCGAGAGCCTCGGACTTGACGAGTTCCTTGTCTCTCTTGATGATCTGGACTCCGCCTCGGATGACTGCCTCTCTTACCTTATCCTCAGTCAGGTCGATGATGACTCCGTCCTCTCTGATCCTGAAAGCTCTGGACCACTCTGTATTGAGGAGGTATCCCTTCGAAGGCTTAGTCTCCTTAACGAGATATGATCCATAAGGTAGATCATGGTCTCCGGAAGTTGCGATTCCGTCTGCATTCGTAGTGATAACGAGGGCAGCATCGCCTTTACCGATCTCCTTGCCCTTGACCATTACAGTCTCAGCAGACTGATTGTAGATGGTGAATTCTGCACCTTTGAGAGAAGCATCGCCCTGGGCATAAGCCTCATCAAGGTCATTGTCAATCTTTGCGAGCTTGACTCCGCCTCGGATGATAGTGTCATCGCCTTTTATCTTCTCGTTATAGGTCTTGACGTGAAGATTGTCCGTACCGTCTTCTGTGATCGTGACCTCAAGAATCTCATCATTGACAAGATAGCCCTCAGGCGCTTTGACCTCCTGAATCAGATATGTTCCGAGAGGATAACAGACCTTGCCATCCTTGTCCTTATACAGGGCATCATTTGTGAATCCTTCTGCGAAGGTCGGATTCTGGCCGTTGATCTTGCCATGCTCATCAGTTACGAAGTGCCATGTCCTGAGAGCTCCGTCAGCTGCCTTTGCTCCTCTCAGCATGACTTCCTGTGACTTCAATCTGTCATAGTAGCTGAACTTATATACAGCTCCCTTCAGAGTGGCATCTCCCTCACCATGATCATGGGGATATCCGACAGGATTCTTAGTGAGAAGCAGTTCCACCAGATCAGTGATCGGTTCATCCTTTGCTGTAAAGGTCGTTGTTTCCTCAGATACGATCTTCACAGTGTATGTCTCGGGATCCTTTGCGTACCCCGGAGGAGCATATGTCTCCTTGACTGTATATGTGCCTTCCATCAGATCGATGGTGTTGCTGTCTCCATTGGCATTCAGTGTCAGGGTGCCTGCTGCAGAACCGTTCTTGTCATAAGCGGTATACTGTGCTCCTTCAAGTGAATAGCAGCTATTACCGTCCGTGATCGAAGTCCTGTTTGAGACTTTCTTCATGTTGAGATGCCCGGGAGCCTCTAGATATCCGACTACCATGTCCTGCACTCCGTCCATATAGCAGATAAAGATCTTGAAGCTTTCAGGAACTGCTTCGTCGAAGTCTGCGTTTGTGTCGTAGAGTGCATTGGCAAGCGCTTTCGCTCTCGTCCAGACATCTCCGCATGCTGAAGCGTGAGTGCCGCCCCAGGTCGCCATGTCGCCAGGTCTTCCGGCATATACATATGCAAGAGCCAGATGAGCTACACCATAGTCCTTTGCTTCATCACCGTAGTAGAACTGTTTGATCCCTTCGATGTTCTTCTTGAAGCCCGGATACGACGGGGAGTAGTACACGATGTTTCTGAGTGCGTTCCACTTGCCTGTATCGGTAGCGTCTGTGACCACCTTGTCTACCTGCACGGTCCTGGTCTGATCCCCTGACCATACCGGGGATGATTTGTTCGGCTGCACACAGATGGAAAAGCGGTTTCCGAGATCATCTCCGAGGTCACACTTAGCTGCATTGCTGTAGCCTCCTTCGCCTGGTCCATAATGGAGTTCCTTATACCAGTGGACCGTGTATTTGCTGCCCACTTTGCCGTTAAATGCCGACACTTCCTGTGTCACCAGCGGCATCGCTGATCCTAGTACCATGACCAGGGCAAGTGTCATGGTCAGCAGGCGCTTGAACGCGCCGATAATCTTGTTGTCTGTCATTGCATCTTTCTCCTTTCGCTGAGTTAGATCATCATGAATGCGAGGATGATCACCGGCAGGCTGATAAGCACCATGATTCCTGTCAGGATCCAGGAGAGCCTGTTTGCAGCTTTCTCGCTGAGATACAGCTGCATGCCTGCATCATCCGTGACCATGATTACCTCGTCATTTGCTTTGTTGTCTTTGTCTTTCGTCATGTGGTTTCCTTTCCGGGCACACAAAAAGCGCCCGGTCATTCATGATCCGGACGCCCCGTATATATGCTCTTAGTATTAATTATTATTATCTTCTCTTCGGTCAGTAACTGGTAGTCGTATAGGTGGGGTTGCAGGGGAGGATTTGCGCAAAAGAGCGCTCACTGCAAACCCCATCAATTAAACTGCGATTATCTGGCATCATCCCGTTCCCGCTGTCTCTGTCTGTGCCTGCCGTAGAATTCCATGGCAGCTGCTACATAATCCTCCCTCTTGGATACAGGCAGATCAGGTGGGAACAGACTCTTGAAACGATCACCTCTGAGCACTATCCGCTCTTTCTGATTTGGTTTCTCTTCAATCATGATTGCCTCAATCACTTCAGGTGTTAGTTTATCCTCATCGGCAAGCCTCCTCAGCCTGATAGCCTGAGCGTGTGATGGTGTGCATTGTTCCATTTCGATACGCTGCCAGATTTCTCCTTGCTTAAGCTTTGGGATATATGAGAGCTCTACAGCAGGTCTCATGGCTATCTCGCCTTCATCCACCATATCCAGGAGCTCGGGAATGAGTTCAGTGAGGCGGATATATCTTCTTATTTGGTCCGGGCTTTCCCCTACTTGCTCACCTAGCAACTCTCGCGATGTTTTATTCTGTGCCACTGGCACAGAATTTCTTGAAGGTCTTCCCGGCAATCGTTTCATAGCCTCCAGTCTCATCTTGTATGCGAACGCCTTCTCGCTTGGAAGTATTTTTGTGCGTTGGAAGTTGCTTTCGACCATAAAGATTATGGCTTCATCACGGTTCATATCCACGACTTCACATCTAAGTGAATCGAGACCTGCCAGCTGACAGGCCCTGTATCTTCGGTGTCCTGAAAGCAGCTCGTATCTGCCGTCCTCTTTCTTTCGTACTGTAGCAGGTGTGAGCACTCCATTCGTTCTTATGGATTCAGCGAGATTCATCATGTCCTCGTCATCCTGGACCTTAAACGGATGATCCGGGAATGGATCTATATCGAGCAGGTCGATATCATAAATCCTCTTTAGCTTAGCATCGTCCCGCTCTTCCTGTGATGAGAACAGGTCATCGAGCGATGGCAACCTCATCTCTATGCTTTTCTCGTTCGGCAAGTCTCATCACCTCCTTCGCAAGTGCCTCATATGCTTTTGCCGGTTTGGAACCACGGTCATATTCGAATATGCTCTGCCCGGCCTTTGTAGCTTCAGCTGCTTTGACCGCAACTGGTATCTGCGTATCGAATATCCTTATTTGCATCCCGTATTTCAATCTGATGGTATCTATGACCTCTTTTGCAAGATTAGTCCTGCCATCCACCAGTGTCATGACTATTCCGCTGATCTTCAGTTTATCGTTGGTATGATTTCTTACCATGTCTATACTCTTCATCAGCTGAGTCATACCTTTAGCAGGCAGAAACTGTGCTTGTACCGGTATGATCACGCTGTCAGCAGCTGTAAGTGCATTGATCGTTATCATTCCTAATGAAGGCATACAGTCGATAAGGATATAGTCATAGTCTTTCTTCACATCCCTAAGGAGATTGCTTAGCACCTTCTCCCTGCTCATCGCATTAACGAGCTGGGACTCCATCGATGAAAGATCCAGATTGGACGGTATGAGATCTACTCCTTCGGGATGATGGATGATCGTATCCTTCACAATAGGTTTATATTCCTGTGTAGCCAGATACATAAGCCGCCCGAGCGAGTTTTCCAGAGCATCTCCATTCCATCCTAGAGATGCTGTCAGGTCGCTCTGCGGATCTGCATCCACAAGCAAAACGCTCTTCCCTTGCCTGGATAACCCCACACCGAGATTAAGTGTTGTCGTTGTTTTGCCTACGCCGCCTTTCTGGTTGCATATAGCTATCGTCTGTGACATCTGACCACCTCCTAGTTTAGTTTACCCTCATCTTCAATATGGAACCCGTCAATCAAGCACTCTATAGAGAACCAGTCGAATATATCCGTGTCAAAGAGGACATCGTAAAAGAGGAAATAGGCCTCCTCATCATATCTGAAGCAAAGCTCCAGCATATCCAGTTCGTCAGCAGCATCTACCATGCCCTTGGCGAGAAACATCGTCTGGAGCATAGGCACTACTGATTCCAGATCTGCAGACCCGAGTCTTCTAACTAACTTTTTCAAGGTAGTTATCTCAATGCTATCTGCCATATCCTCAAATCTTTCAGCCGTCTTTTCTGCAATATGAATGATGATATCGCTGGAGAGTATCTCTGCATCGGTAAGACCTGTAACATCGATTTCATATTTGGGTTTAGCATCCTTTTCCACTTCATAGAACTCTTTGTTTTTGATATTTGCCTCTTTTCTGAAACTCTCCGGATCTATCACTACGATCTCACCCTTAAGCTTTCCTGCTATAACATTCATCAGTCTCAGTTTTTCTTTTGCATCCATTAGTAATTCCTTCCTGCCGGTCTTTCCGGGCTTTCCCAATTAAATAATCCTGCCCGGGATTGAGCAGGATATGTATGGAAGAAGCCCATCGAGAGATTAAGCAAGAAGCTTTATAAGCAATTCATCGACCGCGTCTGTATATCGGCCTTCTTCAATGAGAGCATTTCTCAATTCATTCAGTGCATATACCAGGACCCTGATCTCGTCATGAGTCATTGAGAGCTTTATCTTGTTTCCGAACATGACGCGTTCCTCCTTTTTGCTTTTATGTTATATTCTCTCTCTGCACACTTCAAATATGCGATTAGCAGGTCGTGTCCGCCCTCAGATCACGCTAAAAAACGCAGATTGGAGACACTTCGTGTATGGTGGGATCCATCGGAAAAACACTACGATTTGTGGAGACGTGACTTTTCAGTATTTTCAAGGTGTTCAGAGAGTTCAGCGGGAAAATGGAGTCATTGTGGAGATGGGTTCGTGTACCATGAAAAATGCCGGACTCATCCCCATAATAATCGCTCTCAGCCCCACTTTGGTCTCCACTTTTTGTCCTTTGAGCGACCTTTGGGGACCCGCAGTGACACTTGAACGGAAATCGGCTTTTCGTTGATTTTGCTGGCTCAGAGCCCGAATTCGTTGAAAATAAAGCGCCCCGAGAGATGGTCTCTCAGGGCGATTCTATGGCGGAGGACATGGGACTCGAACCCACGGGGCTGTTACGCCTTACCTGATTTCCAATCAGGCTCCTTAGCCACTCGGTCAATCCTC
>JBGUKU010000050.1:0-2116 GCA_045114615.1 Anaerovoracaceae bacterium | reverse complement strand
GAGGACGATAATGAGGTGGAGTTTGCGCAGCGTATCTGCAGGGAGAAGAAACCTGAGGGAATCCTCTTCCTTGGCGCGAATTTGAAGTTCTTCAGGAACGGCTTCACGGGAATCAGTGTTCCATGCGTACTTGTCACTATAGACGGATCTGAGCTTGGTTTTGATAATCTTGCTAGTGTCACGACTGATGACCGGCTCGCTGCGGAACACATCATCGACATGCTTGTTGAACACGGACATACAAAGATCGGCGTTATCGGTGGTGATCCGGAGACATCGACAGCATCCAAAGAGCGGTTGACCGGCTGTAAAAGGGCATTCGCCAGAAACGGCATTGAATTCGATGAGTTCAGACAGTATGAGAAGAGCCACTTCAGTCTTGAAGGAGGGTATAGCGCTGCAGGCAAGCTGTTCCGCAAGATGCCGGATGTTACAGCAATATATGGTATGAGTGATGTAACAGCCATAGGTGCCATAAGAGCGGCGGCCGACAGAGGGATCCGTGTCCCTGATGATCTGTCGATAGTAGGATTTGACGGGATAGATCCTGCAGATTACATAATTCCGAGACTGACAACGGTCAGACAGAACAGAGAGGCAATTGCTGCCAGAAGTATCGAGATACTGATCGATATGATAAGCGGAGGAAGCGCTGTACACGAGGTGATTCCGTTCATACTGATCCCGGGGAACAGCATCAGGCAGATCTGAGATATCCATGATGGTAATAGAACAGCTAGTCATGAAATAGACGGAAGGAGATAATCGATATGGCCGGAATAAGCTTCAGGCATGTCGTTAAGACATATGATAACGGGGTTACGGTTGTTCCGGATCTCAACCTTGAGATCAAAGACAAGGAATTCGTAGTACTTGTCGGACCGTCAGGCTGCGGTAAATCAACGACGCTTCGTATGATCGCAGGCCTTGAATCAGTATCGGATGGTGAGCTGTACATCGGTGACAAGCTGATGAACAAAGTCCCGCCTAAATCAAGAAATATTGCAATGGTATTCCAGAGTTATGCGCTCTATCCGCATATGAGTGTATACAAGAATATGGCTTTTGCTCTGGAACTTGCCAAGACACCTAAGGATGAGATCGACCGCAAGGTCAGAGAGGCAGCATCGATCCTCGGACTGGAGCCTTATCTTGACAGAAAACCTAAGGCTCTTTCCGGAGGACAGCGTCAGAGAGTCGCGCTCGGAAGAGCTATGGTAAGAAACCCTGAGGTGTTCCTCCTCGACGAGCCTCTCTCAAACCTCGATGCCAAGCTCAGAACAGAGATGAGGAGCCAGATCAGCAAACTGCACAAGCAGCTGGGAACTACATTTGTATATGTAACTCATGACCAGACTGAAGCCATGACAATGGGAGACAGGATATGTGTCATGAAGGACGGTATTATACAGCAGTATGACACACCGCAGAATCTGTATGATTATCCTGACAATCTCTTCGTGGCAGGATTTATCGGATCGCCTCAGATGAACTTCATCGATGCAACAGTCGAGAAGGCAGGAGATGGCTTCTCACTCTGCTTCGGCGAAGCAAGGATCCACTCAGACAAGAAGGAACTTGAGCCATATGTCGGCAAAACAGTCGTAGTTGGTATCAGACCTGAAGACTTCCATGCTGAGAAACAGTTCTTCTCTGAGGGCAATGTTATTGATGCATATATTGACCTTGATGAGATGATGGGATCAGAATCATATCTGTACATCAACTATGCCGGTCAGAAGATGATAACAAGAGTACCTGCAAGATATGCCAGAAAAGCGGATGAGAACATCAGCCTGGCAATAGATCTGGACAAGGTACATGTCTTCGATAAGGATACGGAGAAGGCTGTCTGCCACTAATATAACTGAAAGAAGGAAAGTGATTTGAGAAAGAGCGGAGTTCTATTACATATATCATCACTTGCATCTCCGCATGGCATAGGGACGCTTGGAAAAGAAGCCGGAGAGTTTATAGACTTTCTTGCTGCTGCCGGCCAGAGCTACTGGCAGATACTTCCTGTTTGCCCTACGGGATACGGAGACTCGCCGTATCAGTCCTTCTCATCATTTGCCGGTAACCCGTATTTTATCGACCTTGATGAGCTGGCAGAAGA
>JBGUKU010000049.1:0-2326 GCA_045114615.1 Anaerovoracaceae bacterium | reverse complement strand
GCCCTGCCGGCAGCGGGCAGGGCTGAGTAGATGGGGGATAGGAGAGGGGTCACTGCGCAGCTGTAGTTCTGTTTTTCTCGATCCAGCTGACAGCGAAATCTACAAGCTCCCTTTGCTTCATCAGACGCAGGGATGCATCCCCCAACGCAGCCTTCTTTACATCATGCGCTTCTTCAAAAGCTGAGCCTATCTGTTCAAAATCCTCGCCGTCAACATAAAGAGTGTCATAAGCCTTCCATACTCTTTTTCCGTTTTCTGAAACCGCGCTGTGCTCAGTGCAGAGATGCTTGCCGGGATATTCAGCTCTTGCATCGGCAAGATGAAGCGAGGTGTTTTTGTCATATCCCACACCAATAAGAAGCACATAGGCATCAAGCTCATAAAGCTTCCCCACAGGCGAACCGTCTCCGAAAATGTTCGACAGATCATGCTCCTGTGTCAGATACTGCGCATATTTCCCGTATGCAGCGACTGATCTTGCCGGATGATCGCTGCGGATAGCTCCCTTCCACTGCCTGAACATCTCCGCAACTGCGCCCATGGTATTCGTGGGTGTGATATTCCTGTCATATGCCGGCCAGTTATCCCGTATTGCCTGCCAGCTCTCCTTGCCGACATCCCAGTGAACACCGGTTTCGGGATCAAGATTCTTCCACGATTGTGTGGGCATCATAATGGTTCCGTCCTTGCCAACGGCTTCTATCAATGCTTCGATCATTGTCTGAGCGCCGCCGCAGACATAGCCTATACTGCCGAGAGATGTATGTACCATGATAACCTGTCCGGGTCTTACTCCAACCTTTTCAAGCGCGCTGAGTATATCTGATTTAAGTATTAATTTTTTCTCCATTTTATTTATCCTTTCTGCTAAGCAGCAATTATTTTATTTGATGTTGTACTATCGCTTACAAACCTGTCAGCTTTGCGTCTGTTATGTCAGTTCAGCCTTCGTACACTTTGTCCTATCGTGAGCTTTACCGGGATAGAAAGATTTTCAGTTGTTTCGCTGTGATCTATCATTTTCAGCAGCAGCGATATTGCTGCCTGCGCGCGGAGCAGATTGTTCTGCGCAATGGTGGTCAGTTTGGGGGTGATCTCAGAAGCTTCTCTGCATCCGTCAAAGCCCACTATTGAAATATCATCAGGTATTACTAAACCCTGACGCTGGAAAAAACGCATCAGCTCTATTGCATAATAATCAGATACAGCAAATATGGCTGTGTATTCTTTCAGCGTATCGAGTTCTGAGAGATAGAACGCTTCTCTTTCCTTCGCTCCCATGGGTATTTTCAGAAAATCCGCCTTGCAGTTCAGCCCCTCGCATAATCCCTTATACCTCAATAGATCCATGCATATATCGTTATCGGCAATGCACAGAACATGACTGTGACCCATACTTCTGAGGTATTCGCCAGCCTGCCTTCCGCCGCCGAAATCATCTATGGTAATATTTCCGAAGCGATTCTGGACATCGGCAAATCCGTCATATATCACAAAGGGAATACGAATATGATCCCGCAGATCCTGATATTCATCCTCGCAAAAGCCGATTATCACAATGCCGTCCAGATTCCACATGGAAGCAAAATTTACGACCTCCGTAATTTTTTTCGCTTTTTTCAGCATCATAAAATAACCGCTTGTTTCTATTTCATCCGACAGATGATTGATCGCGGCTGAGATAAACGGATCTTCAAAGGTATGACCTTCATATTTCGGATGGTCGTTTACGATAACGCCTATAATTCTGGAATTATTCCGCGCAAGCAGGGTTGCAGCCATATCAGGAATATATCCTCGTTCTTCAAGCTTTTGCTCCACCATTTTCACTGTTCTGTCGGAGATCTTTTTTGTTTTGCCGTGAAGAACATTAGATACCGTTGCTGTACTTACGCCAAGCTCCTCAGCAATATCTTTTATCCGCACCTTATTTTCATCCCACATTTGTCCGCCTCCGTTTCTGATTTTTCATACTGTGATAAGTATAACATACAGCATTGCAGCATGTATATACCTTTTGACTGACCAAAGCAGAAATACTGATAAAGCATGGCTCAGGGCATTAAAGCAGAATATCAGATTCAGGATTTTATCCCTCAGCCATCTGATTTACTGCATCAGAAATCTTTTGTAAAGCTCCCGACAACACTAAATCTTAGTCATTAAAGCCTGGCTTACCAAGGGGGTTAAGGAAAGGGGATTCCAAAAGGGGGAAAACTCAAGGGGGACACCCCTTGTGGTTTCCACCTTTTGACTGACCAAAGCAGAAATACTGATAAAGCATCACTCAAGGCGTTAAAGCAGAACTGTCAAACCCGTTAAATCA
>JBGUKU010000048.1:0-2750 GCA_045114615.1 Anaerovoracaceae bacterium | reverse complement strand
GATGGAGGTAGACTTTGCCGGAAAAACATTTGACCTTATTGATAAGGTCACAGGAGAAGCCAGTGATATAGTCGTGTTTGTGGCGGTTGCAAATTCCGGCTCACCTGAGCACGTTTTCCGTTAGTAACTGATCATGGATTCCGCTCGGTTCTGAGCAGGATTCCGGACCATCTGAGCACCGTGTTATAGTTCTTTCGTAGCCATTAACTGATTGCGAAAGGATGAAATCATGCAAGACTATAACACGATCATTGGCACCATTCAGATGAGACTGAACGGATGCCCAACCAGATCCGTAATGGATCGGTACAGGATCGGCTCAGGGACGTTATCCCTGATCATGAGCCGATATGAAGCCGGAGGCATTCCCATCGATGAGCTCCGGATGTTGCCGCCGAAGGATGTCGAGGAACTCTTTTATCCGCCCAAAAATCTGCAGCGAAAAGATATCCCACTCCCTGATTTCCAGTATTACTATGACCGTATCCATGCCAACAAAAGCAAGGTAAATATCGCTTTCTGCTGGCTCGAATACAAAGAAAAGAACCCCAATGGATACGAAAAGTCTCAGTTCTACGAATACTACAACCGATTTGTAGCCGAAAACTACGGCAGCACCGGGGTCTCGATGGCTGTAAACAGAGTTCCCGGAGAAAAGATGTACATCGACTGGGTAGGCGACCAGCCCAGGCTCTTAGTTGACGTCGAGACTGGCGAAATCAAGAAGGTGCACATTTTTACAACCACGCTTGGTGTGAGCAGCCTTATCTATGCAGAAGCGTTTCCGAACGAAAAGCTTCCCTGCTTCATTGAGGGATGCACACATGCTGTATCCTTTTATGGCGGTGTAGCCAAGTATTTCGTACCTGACAACCTGAAAACCGCAGTCACAAAACACACAAAGGACGAACTGGTACTGCAGTCCTCGTTTTCCGATCTGGAAGATTTCTATGAGACGATCGTTCTCCCTCCGCCTGCCAGAAAGCCGAAAGGCAAGGCAACGGTTGAAAAACATGTCGGATACCTTGAAACACATCTGGTGGAAAAGCTCAAGGAAAAGATCTATACCTCATTGGGCGACCTGAATGCTGAGATCAAAAAAATAGTAGCAACCCTCAATTCAAGATCTTTTCAGAAGAAAGAGTATTCCAGGAAGGATGCATTTGAGAAATACGACAGACCATGTATGAAACCACTGCCAGGCGGAAGCTATGTGATCTGCGATTATAAAGCAGTCCTGAAAGTCCCTAACAACTACCACATCGAGTATGACGGCCACTACTATTCCGTATTCTACACTCATTGTGGAAAGCCGGCAATCCTGAAGGCAACACCGTCCCAGATCCGGATATGTGATCAATATAACCGGCTGATCTGTACCCATAAACGCATTTATTCCGAGTTTCCTCTGTATGTCACAGAAGATGACCATATGCCACCGGAACATATCTACTATAAAGAAGTCAACTCCAAGGATGGCGGTTACTACAGGCGATGGGCGTCTGTATTCGGTCCTTCGATGTCAGAACTGATTGACAGGATACTCAAGTCCTCAAAACATGAGGAGCAGTCTTATAATTCCTGCAACGGAATTCTCCATCAGGTGAAAGAACTTCCTCATGGAGTAGCCGAAGAAGCAGCCCGTATGTGTCTAGAGATGAACTCCTGCAGGTATTTTACTTTCAAGCAGGTGCTCAGAAAGCTCCAGTCTGAAAGCAGTCAGTCTGGTCAACAGGGGACACTGCCATCTCACGAGAACATTCGTGGAAAAGACTACTACAAGTAAAGGGGCTGTGTTATGGCATACAGATTAAAAGAATATATATACAATGAAAAACTGACCAAAGAACAAAATCTCCTGATGGACAGGCTCTATAAACTCCGCATGTCAGGTATGGCTGAGGCATTGGAGAGACAGTTCACTGAGCCGAACTATGGTCTCGAGTCGTTTGAAGACCGCATCTCTGACATTATCAACCATGAATGGGACCAGCGACAGACAAAAAAGTTCAACCGGCTTCTCAAAAAGGCTACGCTGAAATACCCTTCAGCAGACCTGGATAAAAGCATCTATGAACCGGAACGCAGGCTCAATACACATGTGATCGAACTGCTTGCCAAGTGCGACTGGATCGATGAACCCAACAACCTTCTGATGACAGGAGGAGCCGGAGCAGGCAAGACTCATATCGCCTGTGCGTTGTGCATTACAGCACTGCACCAGATGCGTACCGTGAAATATATAAGGGCAAACTACCTGCTGCAGGAAGCCGAACATGCCCGTTTGAAGAACGCTTACTATGAATACACTAACGAGATGTCAATGTACGACCTCCTGGTCATCGACGACTTCGGAATGATGGACCTGAACATGGATAAATGCCGGGATCTGTTTGAAGTCATTGAATCCAGGGATTGCCGAAAAGCGACTATTATCATATCCCAGCTTCCGGTTGCCAACTGGTATCAGCTTTTTCAAGATAATACCTATGCTGATGCATGCCTCAGCCGGATGACATCCAAGGCTTACCGCCTTGAGTTTCCGGGACGGGATAGACGTGTTGAAAAGCAGTAACTAATCAACAGACTGAGCTCTGCTCAGTTTCAAGCGGAATGGCGCTCCGTTCCTCCGGAACGGATGCGCAGATTTCGCGGAATATGCATGGCGGTCCTGCCATACTCTCAATACATCTATGCCGAGGGAATGGTATCAACAAAAGAACCTCAGTGGATTGAAGTAAATAACCACG
>JBGUKU010000047.1:0-4669 GCA_045114615.1 Anaerovoracaceae bacterium | reverse complement strand
GCAGTCATGCATGCTGATGAGCTGAACACTGAGGCGAGCGAGCGGTTCGGCAAGGATGTGTACCACTATCACCTTCATGTCATGGTGATCCCTGTCGTGGAGAAAGAGATCAGATGGAGCAAGAGGTGCAAGGACCCTGAGCTGCGAGGAACGGTGAAGGAAGTGATCCATCAGGTGAGCCACTCTAAGAAGTGGGCATCCAATATCCCGGAGACTGACGAGCATGGAGAGATAGTGCTAAGAGCCAACGGCAAGCCTAAGTTCAGGAAGTCCTACAGCATACTGCAGGATGAAGTGTATGAGCACATGGTCAGTCATGGCTTCACAGGTTTTGAACGCGGAGAGAAAGGCAGTACTGCTGAGCATCTTGACACTCTTCAGTTCAAGATCGAGAAGGACAAGGAAAGACTTTCCGAAATAGAGGAACGCATAGAGCAGACCAGGCTGCAGTATGAGCCGGCGCTTGAGGCAAAGACCAGGTATGAAGACATCGACAGCCTCGGGAGGAAGAACATCACCGGCAAGGTCGTGCTCTCAGGCGAAGACTATGAGGAACTCACCTCTCTTGCCAAGGAAGGTCTGACGAGCAGGACAAGGCTGTGGGACATGCAAAGGACTATTGAGTACTACAGGGATGGCTTCGAGAGATACAGCAAACGGTATGAGAACCTCAGTAAGAAGTATGAAGAACTTACCGAGAAGACGAGGCCGTTCCTGGATGCAATGGAGCACTTCCCTGAGCTGGTCACAGCTTTCGTGAACAAGCTGAAAGATCTCTTCAGAGACAAAGCTGCAATAGAACAGGCCGAAAGAGAAAAACTGATCGCTGAGCGTGAGAAGAAGCGTGCTGAACGCCTGCTGAAGAACAAAGGCCGCGGGATCGAGCGATAGAGGGTGTTTATTTACCCTCTGTCATTCTTCGTGAGGTTTTCCTCTTGCATTGGATGATTCTTCATATATAATCATAATCGAACAGTTGTTCTTTTATATTTGGAGAAAACACCATGCAGACACCACAAGTTCAGCAGGCACTTAAGCCTGTCATCAGAACTAATCCATTGAATGATCTGCTGGACAGTGAGGCTGAGCGCAATGCTCTCGGGCTGTCCCGCATTGGATTGAGGCAGAGCGACGGCAGCGTCAGGGAGCTAAGGAATTCTATACTGCTCCCCGCATATTACCTGATACCAGAGAAGATCATGAAGAAGTGCGGACAGGAGCTCTATTCCCTGCCCCGTTTCTTCAGCCTGCTTATGCTTGATCCGGTAGCGATCGAGACCATGGAAAGCGATCTGTTCGTACTTTGCATAATTGACTGTTATGCATATATGGTCTGGTCTTATCTGTGTCCGGACATTCCGTATATGGAGATTTTCTCAGGAGATGAGCCTTCATGGAGGATAGCGCATGCTGCGGATATCTGGATCACAGAACTATACAGGCTTGATAAGATCCCTACCCTTAGAGAGTATTCAGCGAATCCATATGCATTTATTCCATATGCACCACCTGAAGTTCTGGACAGCATACTGTCCGAGATCGTCCCAAGCGCAGTAAAGCGATATGATCTGCAGCCGATCATAGATGCTACAAAAGAAATAAGATGCTTTGAAGACTTTGACTTCAGAGAAAGCCGGCAAAAGATAGACTTCTACCGCAAGTGGTACCACACGCGGTCAAAGAAAGCTGAGTTCTCTCTTGAAGGATATAAGGAACATTTGATGGAGGTTTATGACGATGATGAATGGGAAGTTCCTGATCCGGTCAGCAGTTTCGAGGATGAGGTCATTGAAAATGTAGATGTTCAGAGGTTCCTGTCATCACTATCCGAAAAAGACAAGACTATACTGCAAATGCGGCAGGATGGTTATACCCTGCAGGAGATCGCAGATGAGCTTGAATATAAGACACATAGCGCTGTCCTCAAGCGCATAAAAAGCATCGGCAGGAAATATGAAAAATACTCCGGCCTCAGCTTCGGTTTTAAGCGACTGCCTTAACAAACAACTTTATACGTTATAACTCACGCTCCCCTCGCGGGAGCTTTTTTAGTGGAAAATTTTTAATGGAGGAAACACAATGTATAAACCTTTAGAACTAGTAGACGCACAGGAGTTATTGCTTACACCGCTTGATGTACCGCCGTTCCTTGTCGAGGATATAGTCCCTGGCGGCGTGAACATAATCGCAGGTGATGAGAAGTCCGGCAAGAGCTGGCTTATGCTGCTCCTTGCTGTATGCATCGCCACAGGACAGGACTTTCTTGGTCATCATGTTGACCAGGGAAAGGTCCTGTACCTCAGCCTTGAAGATACCTTCTCACGCCTTCAGCAGAGGCTGTTCAAACTCACAGATGAAGTCGGATTCGGCAACATCCTGCTGGGTATCCAGAGCGGTACTCTTGATTCTGATCTGATAGAGCAGCTTGACGATGCAGTGTCCAGAATAGAAGGTCTCAAGATCATCATCATTGATACGCTGCAGCTTATCCGAGGGGATAACACGACCTTGAGCTATGCCGCAGATTATGCTGATGTTGCAAAGCTCAAGAACTTCGGAAGAGAGCACAATGTCTCATTCTTCCTTGTGCACCACCTTAAGAAGCAGATTGAAGCCCACAACATATTCAACCGGTTCAATGGTACTAAAGGCATCAATGGTGCTGTAGATACCATGTTCCTTCTTGATAAGGAGAGTGAGTTCAGCACCAGAGCATCTCTCTATGTCAAAGGCCGCGATACACAGCCCGTTGAACTGCAGATGGAATTCAATGATTGTAAATGGGAGCTTCTGAACATCAGGACTCAGGAAGAGATCGCTGCTGCCAACACACCTGAGATCATACACAAACTAGTTGATTTCATAAGAGAAAGAAGATCCTGGAGAGGTTCAGCTACTGAATTGCTTAATGAGCTTGGTGATCAGTCGGTCGGCACCAATGTCATCACAAAATATGTCAATCAGTACAAGAGCAGCCTCTTAATGGACGAAGGGATAGCATACAGCTACAGCAGGACACATGCTGATGGCAGGATACTGTCCTTCGAAATATGTGACAGCTGTGACGGCTGTGACAGCAAGGAGGACAACTCCCGCTAACACTGTCACGGCTGTCACGACCGACACGCATCTCTCTGAGATGCATTTTACTCCTACCGAAATCTTGTCGTATATCTCTCAAAATGGTACCATCGACCTGAGGGACGTCGAAAACGATATGAGAAAGTCCAGGAAGGAGAAAATCCTAGAAAAACATCCATACACAATTTATCAAGGCAAAGATGGCAGATGGCGTTCTCACCTGCCGGATGAGAGCAAGAAAGAAGGCCGAAAGCTCATAGTCAAATCAAACAGAGATGATCTGATCGATATGATATGCGAGCATTATATCTCACATGACAAGGATCTTGCCAAAGAAGCATGTACACTCGAAGATCTGTATCCATTATGGATAGAATACAAGAGATTGCATGTAGTCGAGTCAACAGTCATACGTGTCCAGAAAGACTGGAACAGATATTACAAAGACTCCCCTATCATCAAAAGACCTATCACAAAGCTCACTAAACTTGAGCTCGACACTTGGGTCCATGAGATGATCCGGAAGTACAATATGGGAAGCCACCAGTATGGCAACTTCTCTCTGATAATCCGCCAGATGCTGGAGTTCGCTGTAGACTCAGAGATCGTTAAATCAAATGCGTTTCTGAAGGTCAAGGTTGACAAGAAAAGAGTGCTGACACCCGAGCGTAAAAAAGCCGATCACACTCAAGTATTCAACAAGACCGAAGAGCAGCAGATAATCAGGCATGCATGGGATGTATATGAAAACGGACGTAACTACGTCCAACGTTTTGTCCCCCTCGGCATAGTATTCATGTTTTACACAGGTCTGAGGGTAAGCGAATTGTCTGCTCTGAAGTTTAGTGATGTTGATGGCAACACCCTGACTGTTCAGCGTATGCTCAGGTATTCCACTGGTGAAGTAATAGACGGCACCAAGGGAACTTTTGGAGACAGACAGGTGCCTCTTACCCCAGATGCTAAAGCAATTATTTCTGAGATCAGGACAAAGAGAGAAGCGCTCGGAATGGGAACTGACGGATATATCTTCTGTCCTCATGAAAAACCTCTCAACACCTATACTGCTATCCAGAAGGCTATCACTACCTACTGCAGGGAGCTTGAAATAGAAGAAAAGAGTATCCACAAAGTCAGGAAGACTATGATATCAACTATGATCGATGGAGGCCTCAATCTCAATACTTCAAGGCAGATTGCAGGTCATATGGATGAAAGAACTACTTTAAACAATTACTATTTCGACAGAAGTGATGAGGCTGAAAAGTATGATAACTTTGTAAGAGCCTTAGCATGACCACAAATTACTGCAGGTGTATCCAGAAACGTCTGAGTGTATCCAGAATCCGGATACACCTGCACAACCAAAATTCTTATTACACAAATCTTTCAAATCCAGTCTTTTCAATCCTTACAAAACAAAAGAGCCGTTCATTGAACGACTCTCGGTTGGCGGAGAGAGGGGGATTTGAACCCCCGCGCCGGTGCTACCGACCTACTGGTATTCGAAGCCAGACCCTTCAGCCACTTGGGTACCTCTCCACAGCGATAGTCATTCTACCACATATGGAAAGCTCAGTTCAAGAGG
>JBGUKU010000046.1:0-26941 GCA_045114615.1 Anaerovoracaceae bacterium | reverse complement strand
TCGATGCCTGAAGGTATCTCTCCTGTCTCAGGGTTTACCGGAATCTGTCCGGAAGTGAACACGAATCCGTTTGTTACGAATCCCTGTGAATATGGTCCGATTGCACCAGGTGCGTTCTTAGTTTCTACAACTTTCATATCAGTCTCCTTTCAGTATCAACACGGTCTCCGGCCCAAAGCCATTATTAGTAATCTTACATTCAAAGCCGTTCTGCATGCAACAATACTTTGTCTCCGAAATAAAAAAAACAGACCTGCACAATCGCACAGGCCTGCCTTGCACTCAATATTTATCTTTTATTTACAGCCCTTACTATTGCTTTGGCAATCTCACGGTATACCACGAAGAGGACTCCTGCGATCGGCCACACGATCCATGTGGATTCCCAGCGGTTTGTAACGAAGCTCCAGCCAAGATATACCGCAAGAGCGATTCCCCAGTATATGCCATCGTACTTGCCTGCCTTCTTGTTGAGCCTTGTGTAGTCCCCTTCTTCGAGCAGCTTGTCGTATCCATCGTGTCTGATACATGTGAGCACTATCATCTTGACTCCGATAGCTATCGTTACGATCATGGCGTCCACGCCAATTATCGGCAGTACATCCGTGTTATTTGAGTAGCCGCTCATCGAGAGTATGAGCATTGGTATGGCAGCAATGATGCTGAGCATGATGCCTACTATCAGCAGGCGGCTGTGTCTCTCTGCGTACTGCGCACGGCGCTCCTTGGCCATGCCGCTTACTCCGTAAGCTGTGTCAATGTCGAGATTCTCAAGGTATTCATACTGCTTTCCGCGCATGCCTGTCATAAGGAACATTCCTACCGCAGCAGCTATCATCACGAGCAGTATAATGGTGCCACTCATCTCAGCGATCGGATCGCTCAGGGAAATCTTCTCTGCCTCTGCCAGTCCGCTCAGCAGGATCAGGATCACCGGCGACAGAATGCAGATCATCACACCTGTTGATATACTGCTTGCTGCCTTTTCATTGTGCTCAAGGAACGCATTTGCTTCTTCCATGGAGACCGCTCTTACAGTCTCCTCGAGTCCGTTATCTACCGGCGTTATTTCCGGGAGCTGTGCCTCTTCTATATCATCTCTGAGGAGATAATCCGTGCTGACACCGAAAACTTCAGACATCTGTATTATTTTCTTCATATCAGGCACGGCCTGCGCGCCTTCCCACTTGGATACCGACTGTCTGGATACACCGAGCTTATCTGCAAGCTCTTCCTGTGACCATCCGTTTTTCTTTCTGTTCTCAATAATCTTATCTGCCAGAATCATCTGTTTTACCTCCTTGATCGGTGAGTGTGTCCGTATCTGTTTTGCACCTTAAATTTACAGATTCGTGAGGTTGCACTCTACCAACCAGGCTTTTCAATCTGTCAACCGGCAGTTGCAGATTGCTTAAAACACTTGGAAATACTGAATATTCTCTATTAGTCCGCCTTCTGACTGCTGCTCTGCTTAAGGACTCTGATGCAAACGTTATTTAATTCGAAAGCATGTGAGTAATTCACGTTTTCGGCAGCAGCGAATACTATTCGTAGCCCAAGTCCTGATAACGGGTCATCAGGATTCAGGAGTTTATACCTCTCAGTGAGGTCGAACGGGTGGCCGTTATCGCGCAGGCGGAGTATCAGCCACCGTCCGATTATTAGGAACCTGTATTCTATGTATTTATCCCTGTCATCTTTGAATCCGTGCAGCAGGCTGTTGGCTGCAAGTTCCTCAAGGCAGAGTCCTACGTTGAACGCCTGCTTTCTGTCTACACCATTTTCTTCGCATAAGCGTATCACTTTATCTGATGCTTCCGCGATCTGCTCCATGGTAGTTATGTCTCCACGTATTTCGGCAATGAGATTGCCAAGTGCGGCACCATCGGAGAATGACTTGCCTTTCCATCTCATGAAAGCCTGCAGGCAGACAAAGCCAATTGAAAGCACTATCTCGTGAACAGCAAAAGCTGCGAATATTCCCTGCAGCCCCCAGAAACGTCCGAGCAGCCATGCGATAAGTACAGGCAGCGCGAGCTGGTTTATAAATGTGAGCAGGCTGGCTTCCTTTTGTTTGCCCAGTCCCTGCATGTATGCTCCGGCAGAAAGGTTGAAACACATGAACGGCACTCCAAGCAGATACCAGCGGAAAGCATATACACCCAGTTCCTGAAGCGGTACATCTTTTGTAAACATCTTCACCAGAAGCGGTGCGGAAACTGCCAGGATAAGCGCCCATGCCGACCCGTTTATCATGCTGACTTTCAGGATGTCTTTTCTCTCCCGCCTCAGGGACTCCATGTCGTGCTCGGCTGCGAACATTCCGGTCAGTAAAAGCGTGGCTGTCATCATTCCCTCGCCAAGCGCCAGCGGCATATAACGCATAGCATCCTGTATCGACAGTGCAGCAAGTCCATGTACACTGCCGTAGTGGAATATCAGACGGTTAACGGCCATCGGGTATATGAATTCGCTGATATATCTGACTGCCATTGGGAATCCTGTAATCATAATGGCGGTGAGCATGCCCCTTTGAACATGCGGACGTCCAAGATGAAAAATCGTTTTCCCTGAAGTCAGCTGTCCCCCCAGCACCAGGCATGCACACAAGTACGCCCCGACACTGGCAACCGCTATCCCCCTGATTCCTGCTTTCAGAAGCACTGCGAGCATATCACCCATGACATCAGATACAAGTACTGCAACTATAGATAACGCAAGTCTCTTGTCAGCTCCTTCAAGCGCAGCTACCCCGCTCAGTATTATCTGCATAATCACCACAAGGTTTCCTGTAAGTATAGGGATCAGATATGCTTTAACGTCTTCATAAAGAATCGCGTCTTCAGTATAGTCTGCAAAAAAGCCTGTGATAGTATCAGGGATAAGTATTGCTGCGAGCATGATAATCAGTGATATACCGGCAGCCGAAGCACATACCCAGATGAAACACTGATTGGCCTCACGTCTCCTGCCCTTTGCAAGCAGTTTGGTAACCTGTACCGAGAGTCCGGTACTGAGTATGCTTCCTATCATAAAAAAAATGGAAAAAACAGGCATTGCAAGCTTCATGCCTGCCAGTCCTTCAGCTTCCCAGAACTGACCGACAATGGCGCTGTCCACTATCCCCGTAATGGAAAGGACCATAGCCTGTGTCATATGAAGAATTACTATCCGGCGGAAAAGACCAGACTGAAAACGCTCCATCTTTAGCCCCTTTTTCTTTCTGTATTGTTACTCCATGCGGAATCTGCGCATGTCTACATTTCCGTTTTCCTTGAATTCTACACCCTCTGCTTCGAGAAGTTCACGCTGCTCTGTCCACCCGGGCACAGTACGGCCTGCACTGTTGACCACTCTGTGGCACGGGTGGTTTCCGAATCTGTCCTGCATGCTCATAATCTTACCTACCAGGCGTGCATTTTTCGGCCGCCCCATAAGCTCAGCTATCTGTCCGTAAGACATAACCTTCCCGGGCGGTATACTGTCGGCAATATCCAGCGCCTCCCTGATCAGCCTCTCATTGAGGACTCCGGCAGCTCCATTCGTAAGCCTGAAGCTCTCACCTACGAGATCCATCACATCCCTGTCATCAAGAGTATCATCAAGAGTAACTGATATCCACTTGCTGTGGTTCATATGATACGCAGGATAAATGCCTCTTATCCTGTGCAGGGCTGTCGCTCTGTTCTCATCCGCCTTCAGATTGATTACATCGATCATCTCCTCAGCGGAATTTTTATCCAGATGGCGTCTGTCGATGTTCATAATAAGCCCGAACCATTTATTGTTGCTGTGCCTGAATACTCCTGAAGTTTCATGTCCTCCCTCGTCCCATGGGAAGTCAGGCTCAACAGAATACCTTTCCTGTATCAGGGCAGTAATACGGTTACTCTGATCTGAAGCAAATGCGACTTCAGTACAGCATTTTTCTGCGATGTCGAGCAGGATCTCCTCATATGCTTCTCTTACGGAACCTACAAACGCTCCTGCGTAATTTGGCATACGAAGAGGAATGTACTCCTCTCCGATCATGTTATCTATAACTCTGCCCTGAACGCTGCTGTTCTCATACACTCTGATCTCAGCAGTAAAATCACCGTCCATGAATTCTTCAGACAGTGAATAGCACGCTCCCATATTAATGAACCCGTACTCAGTCATACGCTTTGTAATGAATCGCCTGCGGCTGAATACCTTCTGTTCGATCGTCATATACAGTCTTATTTTATCTTCAGGCTTTTGAGGTATGCCTTCTGTTCAGGTGTGATCCTGTAACTTTCAACCGATTTCTGTATCGTTTTGTTATGAGTCCACTTGTCCAGTCTCTTTTCTTCTATAAAAGATATGACGCTGTCATACTGTTTTGCAAGTGCCGTTGCGAAGTACCATGCGCGCATCATATTCACATAATACTCATCGGATTCTATCCCGGCTACCATCTCAGGGTATTTAATATCAAAATCATCATCAAGGAAGTGCTCCATAAGCATACCTGCCGCAAACCTGATGGTATATGTCTCATCAGATTGAAGCCATTCATTTATATATGCAAGGAGCTCAGCCTTGTTTTTACCGAACACTTTAGGAGACAACTGATCGCATGTTGCCCAGTTATCGATAAAAGGCAGAAAACCGCACACTCCGGTCATGCATTTCGTAAAGTCTTTCATACCGGACAGTATAAAAGCGTGAAGCTGGTTTTCATCGAAATGATCATGCGGCAGGGTTTCAAGGAATGCATCGATATCATCCCTCTTTGAAAGCTCTTTCGCGAGTTTGCGCAGTTCAGGCGTCCTTACGCCGATGACCGTTGCGGGATCTACCGTCGGTATCAGTTTCACCTGAAAGTCTCTGTATTTTTCATCCTGAAGCTCAAACAGTCTTTTCTGTATTTCAGTCATTTTATTATCCTCAGATACTAAAGTTCTATATCCTCTATCTCCCGGAGTATGGCATTCTGCCTTTCGTAGAACAGAAGCTCCTTGTTGTGTTCGAAGTATTTACTGCAACCATGCCTGCTTATGTAATGAGCTGAGTAGAAACCCTTAGTCAGTTCTGTCACGATTATCAGCATCTCATGACCGTCCCGGAATGCATCCTCAGCAAATGTGAACATGTTCTCCAGCTCTGAATCGATCCCTTTCACATGATCCTTGTAATCAGCTCTCCTGGTGTTGAACCATTTTCTGATTACCTCAAAGGCTTCGCTCCCTGACGGGTCTCCCGCCTGCGCCAATGCTTTCATCACAGAATCAAGATCATTGATAGTACCGTGCAGTATCCTGCGTCTGTCGTCAGAGAGTGAATTTGCCCTCTTTCCTGTATCAAGTTCATTGTGCTTTAAAGAAATCACCTCATCCAGAAGCTGAGGTGCTGATACTGCAGGATCCTCAAGTTTTGACTTTATGCTGCTGAAAATCTCACGCTCACCGATAAGTATCTGCTCATCGTAATAGTTTTGTCTTAGGTCACCGCCTGTCCTGTCAAGAAGCAGACCGAGCAGCGTCAGTCTTTCATCATATTTCGCGCCTGCAGCACGTTCTTTGACATCCTCACCCGCTTTTCCGCTCAGGATGTCATCCACCCGGTAGTCGGATCTGTATTTATTGAACAAATCATAGTAATTGGCGAAAGACTTTGAGACCTTTTTATCCTGCAGATACTGCCCCACCATCTTTTCGTCAACACTTATACCGTTCTGCTCATAAAGCCTGATCATGTCGGACAGATTGAGCCATGCTCTTGCCGTCACAATGCTCTTGCCTTCTACAGTTGTCTCTACTCTGTAAAAGTCACCGGTCCTGATGTCGAGGTATGTGGATATTGATGGATGAACTCCGCGGTCGAGTGCGTATTCTTTCCAGATATTATAGTCGGGTTCGATATCTATGCGCTTGAGCCTGTCCCATGTGACTGTATCGAATTCGCGCACTGAGTTATTGTATTCAGGCGGATTGCCCGCTGTGACAACGATCCAGCCATCCGGTACGCGGTGCCTTCCGAAGATCTTATACTGAAGGAACTGCAGCATAGCCGGTGCAAGCGTCTCCGACACGCAGTTTATCTCATCGAGAAAGAGAATACCCTCTTTGACGCCGGTCTCCTCCATCATGTCGTATACCGATGCGATGATCTCAGACATCGTATATTCAGACACGCTGTACTCCTTGCCTCCGTAAATTTTTTTCGTGATAAAAGGAAGGCCCAATGCGGACTGTCTGGTGTGATGCGTCATGGAATAAGATACGAGTCCCACACCAAGTTCAGATGCGATCTGCTGCATGATGGCGGTCTTGCCGATCCCGGGAGGGCCCATCAGGAATACCGGCCTCTGGTCTTCAGTGGCTATCTGATACTCTCCGTACTCATCCTTGGTGAAATATGCGATGATCGCATTTTTGATCTGTTCTTTTGCATCCTTGATATTCACAGTGCTTTCTCCTATATTTCTTCGTCCTGCAATACAAGTTTTATCGCCCATGGAGGGACTTCCGGATCCCTGTATTCGTCATCAAGGAATACAAAGGCTGCCTGATACTCCGGTTTATGTGCAGGAAAAGTGCCATAGCCATCCGTGATGTATATAAGCCCCCTCAGATCCGAGAACTCTCCCGCTCCGACCAGTTCATCAACCAGTTCGAAGACCGGTCTGAAATCGGTCCCGCCCAGCCCCAGTATGTCCATGCCGCTGATGTATCTGTCAAACTCCTCATCAGAGTTGATCTTTACATGCTCCTGTATTTCAGCATCGCACTGTATGATGTGGATGTTGACACGGGAGAAGTAGCTTTCTGTAGATTTGAGTATATTATATGTTTTCTGGAGGAATTTCTGAACAAGGTCGCCCGATGTGCTGGCAGAAGTATCGATCGCGATCACAAATTCCCTGATCCGCCTGCTCTCCTTGTATTCAAGAGGCTCGACCAGAGGCATGTTTTCGTACAGTTCCAGTCCGTATGTATAAAAAATGTAGTCAAACTCCTCATCATTAACGCCGATAGTCTCTCCCAGCACGGAAAACTTTTTCAGAAAAGCTGCGTAGTCGTATTTCTCGCGGTTTACTGACTTCAGGTTCTGGATAAGCCCGCCTTCCTCATCGCCCTGCTCCTTAAAGAAAGTTTCAAGAGCATCCTCCACTTTTTCGGCTATCTCTTTCCACTCTTCCGCGATATCAGGCAGCGGCATTTCGATGGTAAAAGAGTCATCCTTATCATCATTTTTATTACTGTTGCTGAGATCTTTATCGTTATTGCTGTCCGCCTCTCTATGAGGCTTGGATCCGTGCCAGCCCGAGTGGTCATCAGATCTGAAAAGCTCTGTCAGTCTCTCTGCCTCTTCATCCGTGATGCCTGTTTCCAGGAAGTAATGATATATCTTCTCTGCGGTCAGCATCTTCACATCCGCCCGGATCCTTTCAATCTCCGGTCTTTGTGAGGCCTTTTTTGAGTCATCTGTCACGTGCAGGCCCAGATCGTTCATTGTGCTCTCGACCGCTATATCGCATGCCAGATCCCACAGCTCCGGATTTATCAGAGCGCCGATGAACATGTGGCTGAATATACAGTGAAGAAGCACATGTAGATAATCGCGTGCCGGTTTTTCGTGATCGATTTTGAAGCTCCTGAGGACGTGCTTCGGTCCATATATCAGTCTTATTCCGTCAGTTGAAAGTGTCGCACCATCCAAAGGGATCAGCTCCAGCCTGCTCAGTGCGATGTCGAGGAAGCGGAACCTGACTATCAGCATGCTGCGCGCAAGAGTCATTACGTCATTCGCTGCTTTGTTTATAAGATTGTTGTTCTCTTTACTGTCAGTCATAATTCTTCTAGCACCGTGTCCTCATGCCAATCCAGTCCTGACTGACATTCAAGCAATAAAGCAGTACATTCAGACGCTGAAAGTGAGATCGAGTAGTCCAGCAATTTCACGATACCGCCTCTGCTGATAAGATCGTTTTCACATAAAAACGAAAGCACTTCAGTATCTCTTTCCCAGACAGCCCGTCTTGCTATTCTGTCTGCATGGGCACAAAGATAACGTGAATATTCTTCCCGGGCGGCCTCACTCAGCTCATATGGATACTTCATTCTCATGACCGCTACCTTGTCCCTGCAGCGTTGGTTCCAGCTCATTGCAGAAAACAGCACTGTATCAAGCATTCTATAGTCAAATGAATTGTCTTCTCTGAACGCGTCGATCAGATCGCTTCGCATCTTAGGATCCAGATCACAAAAAAGAGGCAGCAGGCCGACAGTCTCGTCTGTCGTATCATCCAGCACCCTTACATCTATGGAACTCTCATACATGTAAAAGTGCTCATCTTCGCCCTCTTTTTCAGGAACAATCCGGTCATTGCGGAAGTAATTCCTGAATTCATAAAGCATCGTCCTATAAATGCTGACATTCTTTCTTGTGTCAACAGGTCCGAGACAATTGCCCCCAATATGACAGACACTCTTTGGAATGACGAGCCCGGGCCGTATTCTTTCGAAAGCTTCATCACCTATACTCTTCAATGTGCCGGGCAAAACTGCCAGCTCAAGCGAGCCGCATTTCCGGAATGCTCTCTCGCCGATCTTTTCAAGGTCTCCGAATCTCACGTATGACAGCTCACGGCATCCTGCAAAGGCCTCGTTCTGTATCACCCTCGCACCGCTGATGTCAGCATACTCCATTGAAGTGCAATAGCTGAAAAGAGATGAAGGAATCTCTTCAAACCAATGCAGATCAGCATGTTTTATTCCAGTGTGTGAAAATGCTCCCGCTCCGGCTTTCGCCAGAGAGCGCGGCATTTCGGGAATATCAAGTTTTCCGCAATGAAAGAACGCTAAAGCTCCGATATCCGTGACATCTCCAAAAACAACGCTGCGAAGGTTCCGGCAGAATTCGAATGCGCCTTTTTCTATCACAGTAACATTGCTCATGATAACCGTCTCAAGGCTGGTGCATTCCTGAAAGGCGAATTCACCTATATGCCTGACATTCCTGAGATCAACATGTTTAAGGCTTTTGTTTTTTGCAAATGCCCCGGCTCCAACCGCAGTTTCCTCTTCGGGCATCTCATAATACTCATCCATCAGTATTCCCTGGCTATGTCGCTGTTTCTTTTCACTCTTTATCATAATCATATCACACAAGACTGCGTCTGGTGTGTAATCATGAATCTATTATATCGCTTCATTTCAATATACTTTTCCTGCTATTATTATGGTAATAGATAAGCGGGAGAAAAAGATGGCAAAGACTGTATTACAGAGAGAAATAGAAGGATTGCGCAGAGCTGAGAGGCGGTTTCTCAGAAAGCAGCTGAACAGAGAACCGACTAAACTTGACCTGCTCCTTGAAGATAAAGTCCCTGCAAAACTCGAGGCCACTCTTGATAAAGCATTTTCAAAGGCTTTTCATCTTATTTTCTCCAAAGGTTCCACGATAATAAGCAAGACTTTCTCCACAGATAAGATCATCGAAGAGTTCGAGGCAGACACTGCCGATCTTGAAGAGCTGGGCGGCGGCCGGCAGATGCGAAAGTTCAAACGCCGCGCGACTGCCACAGGCACTGCTCACACTATTGTTTCTACCGTTACAGGCGCTGCGCTCGGATTCGTCGGAGGGACCATTCCGGACATCGTCCTTTTCATTACCCTCCTGCTCAGGAACATATATAAGATATCCATGAAGTACGGATACGCTTTTGACACCGAGGAGGAGCAGAAGTTTATTCTCAGTGTGATCGCAGCTGCAGTACAGGATGGTGACGATATGCTGCGTGCCAACAAAGAGGTCAACAGGCTTATCAGAGAAGGTCTTTCCAGCGACACCAGCACCGTCGATGAAAAAATAAACGAAGCAGCCGTGGCTCTTGCCCACGCACTGCTTCTGATGAAATTCCTGCAAAAGATACCTGTCGTCGGTGTCATCGGCGGAGCATCCGATTTTATTTACATGGAGAGGATCAGCGACTATGCTGTGCTGAAATACCAGCGTCGCTTCCTGGTGGATCAGATAAAAAGCGGCCGCCACTGAGAACCGGCCTCAGTCTGTCACTGCAGCGTGATTTCTCCATTTTCATCCATTAGGAATATCTTCATGCTTCCGCTTCTGACGCTGCTGATAAAATCCTCAACGCTGTTGATTTCTGTGTCGCTGCACATGCCGGCGATCTCCGGTCTGAATCCTTTTTCCTTTAGTCTTTCAAAAGCATTGCTGCCCCAGTGATTATCCGATCCGGCAGTTTTCAGAAAACCATACTGTACGGCATACATGTCTGCCATCTCATTTGATTCCCAGGCTTGATTGGAGTTTATCACCTCAACTCCGTGAACAGATTTCGGGAAAAGACGTATATGGTCTATGTAGTGCGCCTCCCGGTAAGGATGCGCCTGTATCACAAAAGCTCCGGCCTCCATCAGGTATGGAAGTTCTTCAGTTTTCTGCATTTCAAGGATCTCCGGATGATCCTTGTACCATTCCTTATCTAATCCGTAAATCAGAAAGTCCGTGCCTTTATATGAAAGTTCAACGCCCGGGAACACCTTTATCCCTGCATCTGATCCGATTTTTACGGCCTCCTCATAATCAGAAAAATAATAATCGATCTGATCGCGATAAGGCAGTACCCTTGCTTCCGGATTTATGTTTCCGTCCAGGAAGTGATTGGTTATGAAAATACCGTCATAGCCATACTGTTTATAAAAGAATACTGTATCTTTAACAGACGCCTTCCCGCACTTGCTGACCGGTGAAGTATGGCAGTGTGTTTCATATTTATACATCATTTGCACCTTTTCCCAATTGCTCTTACAGATCGAAAATGCTCATCTGGGTTTGTTTCTCCGGCAATTCCCGCATAAATCTGAAACAATCCTCCGGAGTTGACATGACATTGTTGCTTTTACATATACTTTTAAACACAGCTGTCAGTTCTTTGGCCTTCGGACTTGGCAGCTCGTAAGCATTCCCATATTTTTGTATATACCGGGCTTTCATTCCCGGGAAGTGTTTATCAAGGGCAGCATAATAGTATTCACGGTCGCCATCGCGGAGTGTCAGTCCCATGCCGAAGTCAATGACACCCTTTACACCTGTCCGCACACATTCATTCAGTAAGGATGTGATGTTCTCTTCTGTATCATTGATGAACGGAAGTACCGGGGTCAGCCAGACCACTGTCGGGATGCCTCTCTCCTGCATCCTCTCAAGTACTTCGATCCTGCGTTTGGTATTGCATACATTCGGTTCCAGTATGCGGCACAGGTCATCATCGTAAGTTGTAAGCGTGATCTGTACCACGCATTTTGCCGAGCGGTTTATCTCGTCCAGCAGATCCAGGTCCTGAAGGATCCTGTCGGACTTTGTCTGGATCGCCGCGCCGAATCCATACTTATAAATAATTTCGAGGCATCTTCTTGTAAGGCGCAGTTCCTCTTCGCAATGCATATACGGATCAGACATCGCACCGGTCCCGATCATGCATTTTTTTCTTTTGGATCTTAAAGCTCTCTCTAACAGTTCAGGCGCATTCTGTTTTACCTCAATATCTTCAAAAGGATGCGTAAACTGGTAGCATTTGCTCCTGCTGTCACAATAAATACATCCGTGAGAACAGCCACGGTATATATTCATTCCATAATAATCACTGTTTCCGGTCAGTATTCCCTTTGCTTCAACAAAATGCATATTGCTTATTTAGTTACTTTTCATGCGTCATGATTCCTGTAAATTGCGGTACATCAAACCTTTTCATGAACGCCTCGCATTTGCACAGGAAAAGATAATATATGTTGAGACCGCAGCCGCTGAGTCCTTCATAGTTACCCTGGCCTTTTGATATCAGAATATCTGCTTTGTCAATCATATTCATGGCTTCCGGAGACATCTTGCTTATAACATTCCCCGGCATTCCGTTTCCGTTGCCGATCACACGTGTTGCAGCATCTTCCATACCAATCTGCCTCGCATCTTCTATTGTAGCGTCATTCACGGCATCCTTGCTCCGCACGATCACTGTGACTTCAAGATCCGGAGATAAGCTTCGCATAACGGAGATAAGCAGTTTATCGGTCACTATCTCGCCGCAGTTATCTGTAAAATATACCATCTGCTGCGCTGAAAGTATTTCTTTACGGAAGCTGTCAAGCACGTCCGCATTGATCATTATGTCCGCAGCCTGATCGAGCTGCACCCTGAGCTGGTTTTCGTCCACACTATCCATGGCCCCGAAATCAATATAATTGCCAGCCATCGCGTATTGCACGGCCATCATCAGCGGATCCTTTGCGGTCCGGACGCCCTGCTCCATATGCGGAAGCAGCGAAAGCATAAGTCTGTTGTAATACTTTTTTATTTCCGAGTAATCTTTGTCAGCTCTGAAAAGTTCACGCCTGAGATCATACATTTTTTCTGCGACCTGCGGAGTGCTGAGACCATCGCTTTTGTCCAGAATATCTCTGACTCTTGACTGATAGATATCTATACTATCCGGAGATGCTCCTTCAGGATAAGCATTCAGGTTCTTTTTAAGCTGGCATTTTTTACAGTTATCATTGATTATCATTGGGTCTTCTCCGTTATCTAAACAGACGTACCAGCCTGTATACGCTATAATAGAAAACCTCCCTTGCCAGGAACGGAAGCTTCGTCTTCCAGCTCCGGTATAAGGAAGTCGGGGTCGGCGAGCTGTATGCTTTCATTTCGTGATCATGCGCATACAGCATGGCACGCTTCATGTGAAGAGGATCACTGACGATCAGAGCAGTATCAAGATCATGCTCATTCATGATAGCCTTTGCATTCCTGAGGTTCTCATCTGTTATCTTAGAGTTTTCTTCAATATATATCGACTCAGCCGGAATCCCCTGCTGTTCTGCGTACTCTCGGGCGATATCTGCTTCTGAGCGGATATTTCCCTCTCCCACACCGCCGGTCATGATGATGGTTTCCACATATCCATCGTTATACAGATCAACAGCATGATTGATACGTTCACAGAACACCGGCGAGGGACTGTTGTCGTAAACGCTCGCACCGAGAACTATCGCCGCATCCGCAGGTCTTGTTTCATCCTTTTCAGAAAAAGATATGATACTCACAGCCGTCAAAACACAGTACCCGAATATGACCGCAAGCAGAATGGCAATGAGCCGTTTTATCTTATGGCTAGTGGAATTATTCTCCGTCTTCATATCACATACCGGAAGGCCCGCTCTCCTTCCATAACAGGAAGTGATACGACATCCATGCGGTCTATGCTTATGAATCTGCCGTTTTGAATTGCTGCTATCACCTGATTTATTTGTTCCTGAGTTCCCTGAATCTCCATCGTTACGGTACCGTCAGGATCGTTTCTGACCCAGCCGGTAGCACCATAAAGACTTGCTGCGTGCCTTGCCCAGTACCTGAACCCGACTCCCTGCACCCATCCATAGAACACTATTCGTTGACGCAACATACTTTTCCCCCTGTCATGAATCCTAAATATGCGGATCGTGCTGCTTGCAAAATTCCATATTAATATCACGGATCTCCTTTATGCCGTCAATGTAATCCCGGTACATCTCTGCAAGTCCGGCAGCACACCCGTCACAGGACCCATTGATATTCCCGATAGATTCGGCAACGATACGTTCACGTTCTTCTCTGGTCGTATCTTTAATCAGAATCGAATTCATAATGTTCCTTCTTCAACCTGCTTCCTGGCTGCGTGTATAATGGCGCTACAACCACTTCTTTTTTTTGAAAAACAGCAGACAGCCGACAGCAATAGCAATGCTCACCACAATTACGACAGGGTATCCGAATTCCCATTCCAGTTCCGGCATATAACGGAAATTCATACCATACCATCCGACTATAAGGGTCAGCGGCATGAAGATCGTTGTTACAACTGTGAGAAGCGTCATTATCCTGTTTTGCCTAACCTCCAGCTGTGCATGATAAAGATCGCGCACCTGCATAGTGTAATCGCGAATTGAAGCAGCAGAATCATGCCTGCGTGCTATAAGATTCATGAACAAATGAATGTAACGCAGATTATCCTCACTGAAGAATCCGTTCTCATTCTCTTCCAGTTCCTGTGTCATATCAATTATCTGATCATAATGTACAAGCAGCTTTCGGATATCGCTGTGGATCTCATTGACCCGTCCAAGGTCTTCGGGCTCCCGGGTGTTCAGAATTGCATCTTCGATACTGCTCAGTTCTGCTTCATAACGCTCCAGTACCGACAGATCCTTCTCCACTATCTGTTCAAGGAAATCATACAGAAAACGCTCCAGACTTGGCTTCCGCCAGCGCCTGGTACGCCTGATAGCTCTGATCATCTCCTCCGCCTTGCCGCTGTCATCAATAAACACTATGCCTTTTTCGTCCAGAGCAAAAGCAAAGCGGAAATCCCTTGATCCGATGTTCTCACGGTCAGGAATCCGGAAAGTCCCGGTAAGAGAGTCATAGTTGACCTCTGCTTTTGTATTGTGAATATCACCGGGGTCAAGTTCCAGCTCGATGCCCATGTCAAAGCGATCCCGGTCACGTGCCCATTCCGACGTTGTAAGAACAGCCACATATTTATAGCCCGTTTGTCCAAACAGATCTTCCTCTTCACAGGGCTGTACAGTATCAGTCAGAAGATAATAATTCATAAAGCCACCCCTTTTTCATTGTGCCCGTTCTATGCTATCCATATTACCATTATACACGGACGACAAGATATAAAAAACGGAGAGCTCAGTCTCAGGTTTGTACGGATAATATGTTTTGTGGCAGTTCCTGTGCATGCCGTTGCACTCAATTTGCAAAAGGTGTACTTCATTAAAACCTTGTCATTTCCAGTTTGTTATGTTAAGTGTTAACAATATATATTGTATATTGTTAACATTCTGTATTGAAGATTGATAGTAATACCGGAGAAACTCATGGATATTTTTGCTAAATGCTATGATACAACGATAGTTGATGAGATTCGTGAAAAAGGCATATACCCTTATTTCCACGCACTGGAGTCAAGACAGGCCACCGAAGTCATCATGGAGAGCAAGCGCCGCATCATGCTTGGCTCTAATAATTATCTCGGCCTTACCTCAAATCCCGAAGTCATCGAAGCAGGGGTCCGTGCTTATGAAGAATACGGCTCAGGCTGCTCCGGTTCGCGTTTTCTGAACGGTACGCTGAAACTGCATCTGCAGCTTGAAGAAGAACTTGCTGAATTCCTGCGGAAAGAGGCTGTGATGACTTTTTCTACAGGATTCCAGTCTAATCTCGGTATCATAAGCTCTATAGCCGGCCGCAGTGATTACATCATCATGGACAGGGAAAACCATGCCAGTCTGTATGACGCATGCCGCCTCTCTTTCGGAAAGATGCTCCGCTTCCGCCACAGCGACATGGAAGACCTGGAGCGTAAACTAGATAAAATTCCTGAAAATGCGGGATGTCTGATAGTCACAGACGGTGTCTTCTCCATGGGCGGCGATATTGCGAATCTGCCGGAGATATGCAGGCTGGCAAAGGAATATAATGCGCGTGTGATGGTGGACGATGCTCATGGTCTCGGTGTCATCGGCGAAGGAGGACGCGGAACAGCCAGCTATTACGGTCTGGAAGAAGAAGTGGATATCTATATGGGAACCTTTTCTAAATCTCTGGCTTCTCTGGGAGGATATATGGCGGCATCCAGCCGGATCGTCGACTATGTGAAGCATTCCTCGAGACCATTTATCTTTTCTGCCTCGATCACCCCTGCCAGCTGTGCTTCGGCTCTGACAGCATTAAGGATCCTGAGAGAACATCCTGAACTTCCGGAGACACTGCAAAGCAGAGCTATGTTTATGCGCAAAAAAATGCATGAGTCCAATATCCGGACGAAGGAAACAAACGGAGAAAGGATCCCTATTATTCCGGTCTACACATATAAACCGCTTACTACACTGGCAATCGCTAAGGATCTATATGACCGCGGTGTATATGTAAATCCATCTTTGCCGCCTGCTACGGCACCGGACGAATGCCTTCTGCGGACAAGCCTGATGGTAACACATACAGAAGATCAGCTAGAAAAAGCGGTCGCCATTATCGCGGAAGTCCTTCATAAACACAAAATCGGTATTTGAATATGCCAGCAAAAAAGAGCGTTTTCACTTCGTGTGAAAAACGCCCTTTTCTTTATAGCCAGCATACTTCCGTGTGCCTTGGAACAGCCGGTTAACACTGTTAAATACGAAGTTCAAGCAGCGCTGCCTTGCATTCATGGACTATCAGCTGCTTAGTCCAGTTGGATAATTTATTATTTGCTTTAGCTCTGTCCATTATCTCAACTATTCCGTTTGCGTCATCGTTTACAAAGCATCTGTCAATGTTATTCAGCTCGTTTATAATGCTGTTTTCATCTTTCTCCTCTCTGAAAATTGTATAAGGGCTGTTGCCGAAAAAACTGCGGTAGTTGTCGATCTTATCCTCATCGAGAAGATAGTTTCTGGTTTCTCTGCCGAACATCTGCTTCCTGTCCTGCAAAGCATCCTTGTCTCTCTGCATCTCCCTCTTCATCACCCGGATCTTGGATTTAAGGAAAGACGTTCCTTTGATGAACACCGCATAATTCTCAAATACTGAAGGATCATCAAAATAGAGGTAGATCCAGATTCCGTCTATGATAAATTTCTTTTCTCTATGGTGCTTTGCATACTCCATTGCGAAATCAACGAAATCTACAAACACCTTATCTTCATAATCCTCTTTAGGGACGCTGTCTCTTTCAGCAACGCCGATATAATATTTTGCCCCTTCACCATTAAAGAAGCTGTAGAACATATCAGAGTATTCCTTCAGCTTATCCATTGTAAAATGATCCTTTGTGAGGAGCAGATCGTCAAGTTCAATATGGTCGATATCGTCCCCTTCAAGAGTTCTTGCCATCATGGATTTTCCGCTTCCTGAGTGGCCGAGAATAAAGCATATATTTGTTTCACCTGAATTGAAGCTGTCCTCCTTGTAGTAAAGATCCGGTTCTGAGACCACGTACTTTTCGTTCGGAAGCGGCAGATCGTAAAAGATGTCGTGTTCAGCTCTCAGCTTATCTTTCACAATGAAATACATTTCCGGCACAATATGGCCTAAGAACTCATTTGAATAATAGTTGGAGAATCGTTTTTGTTTTTTCGGCAGGGCGTTATATTTAACGAAAACTCTGTCAAGCTCCTTCAGTGTAGTTATATCCCCGGTTATTATGGCAAGTGACGAGTCATTGATTGCCTGTTCCAAATTTGTATATTTTTCCATAGCTTTTCCTTTCTCTTTCGCTAAGAGACAGCAGACTTCGATGTGATATGTTCCAGTATCATGTTGAGCTCATTGTCAGGATGCTCATTTATATATGTCAATACCTCTTCGTATATCATTTCCTCTGTAACTTCTTCCAGACTGTTGATATACTTCTGCCCCTCTGCATCGTCAAAATATGTTGTCGAATTGGCGATACCGATTTCCTCCATTATGGCTATTAGCTTATTACCCGTCTCTTCATCAAGTGCTTTCCATTCCATTAGAAGATGTGTGAAGTCGTACGCATTGAGCGGCTTATCAGGCTTGGTGTACGGAGCGCACTCATAATCTATGACTGTCTCAACATAATCTTCATATGTTCTCGGCAAGTCATTCTCAAGGTGATGCGGCTTAGTCTTAACATGCATCTCCTGCGCAGCCTTCTGGTCCATAAACAGATACATTATCATTTTATCCATATCATGGACAGCCGCACGACTGAGCATCTCTCCTCTCAAAGCAGGCTCATGTATGTATTTGCGCACGCAGTATTCAAAAGCTCTTCTGTGCCTGTATGTATAAATGCACCATTTCAGGTTTTTCATCTGTATTCCTTCTTTTATTCCAGATACATTTCTCTCATAGCTGCAATGTCTTCTTCTATGAGCCCAAAGCCTTCCGTCACAGCTATTCCGCCAAGGTCTCTTGTATTATTCAGTCTTTCAAATTTCATATCCATGCTGATTATAGCATCGTTTTTATATATGACACCCCCGTGCCTGCCCATTCATCTTCAATCCTCAGAGTCTTTTCGAGAGTCTCACACGGCTCCATCCATGATTCAAGGATAACATTGAAGTTTCTGGCTGATTTAATTCTGCATTCTTCATAGCATCTGCGAGCATCCAGTCTCCCCGTTCCCATACATGCTCCTGTGATCTTGAGACCTCCTCCACCATTGTATCGTTTGATCGCATAGTCTTTCATATGCAGACAGACACAGTAAGGAGCCATATATTTCAGTACTTCATCAATTGGTTCCTCATGCGATAAGGAATTCACGGTATCAATGGTCAGCCCGACCTGCGGATGATTTATCGTTTCAACCATCTGCGCATATTCACGCGCACTGAACCTGTCGTGGTTTTCTATACCCAGAACTACTCCGCTTTCCTCCAGCGGCGGTATCAAGGATGATACTATCCCGCAGAAAGTCTTCAGGTCCGGTGCGAAATCTGCTCCATCTGTAATAACGCGAAGAACGCGTCCTCCTATTTTATGTGTAATGTTTATATAGTCAAATAATCTTTCTGATGTCGCCTTGCGCATCCCTGCTTCAAGTTCAATGCCGCACCGCTCCGCATATACATGTATCTGCTCCAGTTCCTCGCCGGAATATACTTCAAGAGGCATATTATCTCCGAACTGCACAACATCCGCTCCGAGTGCATATGCTTTATCGATAAGGTCTTGCGGAGTCATAATGTGTTCCGGTTTAGTAAACGGTCTGGAACCGCAGGCGAAACAATATGCAAAAGAACTGATACCTGTTTTGTGTGTCCCTGACATTGACATGCTCCTTTCACCTTCAGCAGACATTAATCTCTGTCCATCAGTATGGATACCGCTTCACGCAGCGTAGTCTCGTCGCCTGTATTTCCCGGGAATATCACATAAGGAGTACCTGGAAATCGGCTTTCATCGCCTGTCTGCCATACCGGTATCCCCGGTTTTATCTGCCCCATCACACTGGCACGCTTTACTGCGAGGGCTTTTGTCCCGACATCACTCGAAGTGATCCCGCCCTTTGCTATAACAAAAGCAGGTGTCAGGTGCAGCCTTCCCACAAGGCTCTGAACTCCATCACTGATCTTCACGCTGCGCTGAAGTGCACTCTCTTTGGTGTCGTTCTCAAGACTCAGCAGCGTTCTGCATGTGAAACATACCGCGGTTTTTCCCGTCCTGATGATCTTCTCCTCTTCAGCCACGCAACGGTCGACTTCAGCATAGAACGCTTCATCTCCTTCGAGAACTTTGTCTGAATCGAATTCCACCGGTACTACACAGTCGAGAGTCAGCAGTTCTCTGAGCTGGGCCGTCGTTTTATCTGTATGACTTCCTACAACTACAATTCCTCCGAGCTCAGTTTCTTTTACTACCATATCCTTGCGCGTAAGCAGCGGCTGATCAGAGATGCCGCCAAGCACCTTTACCTCTCCCGCTGCCGTGCGGAACATAAAGGTCTTGCCCTTTGCGACAGCTCTGTAAAATGCTATGCTGAAGACCTTGAGATCGCAGTAATCTACAGCATTGAGACATACTTTACCGAAGTCTTTCACAGCCATAAGCTGCTCCTCGATCTTATCAATCTCTATATTTCTGAGGGAATCGAGGCTTATGCAGGTGACACTGTCCGCCTTATACTCTCCTCCGGTCTTTTCTTCTATATATTCAGGAATCAGCGACTTAGTGTATCCGAACGTCTTGTCTTTTGCAAACTCTGTATATGCTGCCGGCACAAGGTCTTCCCCCTGACGCACGTAGTGAACATTCCCTATGGTGTATCTGCCTCCTTCTTTGAAGAACGGGGATATGATCTCTCCATCAATTTGACCACCGGATGCTTCTATACCTTCCTTGAGTAGTTTTGTCTCCAGAGGATAGTGTCCCCTCAATGTAGAATCGCTTCTTGACATGTAAATGTATGATATACCGGTCTCTGCTGAGACAGCAGCTGTGCGTTCTGCGATCTCACGATGAGCCTTTGTGGTTTCAGACTCAGTCATTCCGCGTGAGTTCGTTAGTATATAAAAAACTTTCTTATCTTCAGCAAAACCGTCTCTGATGCTGTCGACAGACCAGTCTGTATAAACTGATACATCATGAACGGTCTGTACGCCTGTCGGATCATCATCAAGTACGACTATTTTCATGGTATTTGCCGCGAGTTCTTTTGCGAGAAGTTCATCCAGAGCCTGTTCATCTACAGCCGGAAAACTATTCAATACAGATATATTCAGATTCTCCATCTTTGATTCCCTTACTTCGCCTATCCTGCTTATTTAAGCCTGTCCTTCAGCATTTCCTGCGCTTCCTTCTGGTCGAGAAACAGATACATAATCATCTTGTCTATATCATGGACAGCTGCGCGCATGAGCATATTCATCTTTATTCGAGATACATGTCTCTCATTCTTGCGATGTCTTCTTCGGATATCCCGAGTCCTTCGATCAGGAATCCCCTGAAGTCTCCGTATTCATGCTCAATACAGTTATATGCTGCTTCGAGGTATTCTCTCCTCGCACTGAACATATACCTTAAAGCACTTTCCGTGTTCTTATCAACGTTGCCGGTCATTTTGAAAAACATACCGACCATTCTGTTGATATCATCCTCTATAAGATCATTTGTCTTCAGATAGTTTTGGATTATAGTATCCCTGTCAGCACCAAGAATCTCCAGTACAATGGCCGTAGCAAACCCTGCTCTGTCCTTACCCGCAGTACAATGCCAGAGAATCGCCTTTTCCCTGCCCTCCAGCAGTAAATCTACAAATCGTCTGTACCCTTTCAGCGCTGACTCAGATGTCACAAAGCCCTCATACGTTCTGCACATATATCTAAGCGCTCCATCAGGGTCATTCGCCAGCATCATAAAAGCTTCTTCATCAGATTTCTGATCTCTGCTGACTCCGGCTGCAAGGTCTTCGATTATAGGGATATGAAAGCTTTCCACACCTTTGATTTCAGGATCCGGCGTTTCACTTTTCTCATTATCGCTTCGGAAATCCACTACAGCAGAAACAAGATCACCGATTGTGCGTATATCTTCTTCAGAACCTGTACCAAGCCTTCCGCTTCGTATAAGCTTTCCATATGTGATATGTTTCCCATCTGTCGCAGCTATTCCGCCAAGGTCTCTCGTATTATTCAGTCTTTCAAATTTCATATCAATCCCTTCCGATTTAAAAGACAGCAAACTTCCGTGTGTGTTGTCCTGGATAGAAAAAACTTTTTGGACGGGGCAGACCTGGATGGAAAAAATACACTTCTTTATGCACATTTTTGCGCTAATGTATATTGATGAATAATTATGCAGAAGGCTAAATTTTCTGCCTTTATTACTCTCATAACAATCCCGTCATATAGGCTGGAATATATGTGATTCCGTCTGTGAATTTCAGATCTTTTGTATATATGATATAACGTTCCTGCACTTTTATCGGGTACTTCTCAATAAAATAGTCAAAAGACTTATGTGATGTATACCCGGATGATTTTACCTCAATTGGACAAATTTTTTTATTTTTTACAATGATAAAATCTATCTCATACTTTTTTTCCGTTTCAGTTCCTTCCGGTACATACTTGTATTCATGGAAGAAAAGTTCTCTTCCTCCTGCTTTTAACATCTGGGCAACTATATTTTCAAAAATCATACCCAGATTCGAACTCAATTTATCATAAATGAGCGCCCTGTATATATCTTCAGTTTCCTCCCCCTCTCTTATCAACTGTGATACAAGAAGTCCGGTGTCTCCCATATATAGTTTGAAGTTGCTTCTGTCAGAATACAATTCCAGAAGGACATCCGGCATCGTTACATTTGCACATCGGTTTCCCATCATGGACTCTGCTACAAACTCTACAGATTCCACATAATTGACATACCTTGCATTGGTATTTATTTCAGAGAAGGTGAAATGCATTTCATGATCAGACAATTGCTTCGGAATCGTTTTAAAGACTAAAGATGCTTTTTTCCTCTCTTCATCATCATATTTTCTAAGATCGTCTTCATAAAGAGACAATATTCCTTGCTTGACCCGGTCTATTGAAGCATAGCTTTCCCCATTCACATAGGCCGAGACAGCTTGCGGCATACCACCTACTGCAATATATTCTCTGAATATCTGCATGATCTTCCGATGTACTGCATTCCCAAGAGGCTTTCTGCTCTCAAATGCAGCCTTAATAGCCGGCATTACAGCAGTATTTCCTTTTGCCCATAGGAACTCTTCAAAATCCATCGGATACATCTTCAGCTTTTCTTCCTCTGATGGTATCAGTATATTTTGCACGTTTTTCTTTATACTGATCAACGATCCTGTCTCAATATAGTCATATCTTCCATCGGCAACCAGATACTTTATCGCCTGGCGGGCAAGCGGAAACAGCTGTACCTCGTCGAAGATGATTACAGCACGTCTTCTTGGAAGGTCCTTCCCCTTGATTATGAACAAGTTCCTGAAAAAAGTATCCAGATCTCCGATGTTTTCCTCAAAATTCCGCCTCATATCTTTGGATTCCAATGCAAAATCAAGCAATATATAATCATCGTACTCTTTCCGGGCGAATTCCTCTGCTATCGTGCTCTTTCCAACACGCCTTGCTCCTTCGATCAAAACCGCGCTTTTGCCATTGGATGTTTCTTTCCATTCCAGCAGCCTGTCATATATCTTTCTTCGGAAATACATGTGAAGCCCTCCTGTTAATCGATCTGCTTATATAATAAAGAATGTTCACGAAATACTCAAATGTTTTCTATCAAAATATAACGAATTTGAGAAATGTTTTTGTATGAATTCTAACTGATTAGAAAAATGTTTATAAATTAGTGTACTTGTCAAGTTTGGTGGACAATCAAAAAAGTGCGTACATGTTATCCAGCATACGCACTTCAACTGGTGTCATTATTTCTCTTCCCGTATGTGTTTTATTCATATTGTCAGGTAAACCTATGCGTCAGATCTGGTCTGACTTCGCAAAGACCGGGACCGTTAGCATCCTGGAAATCCCGGGAATGATGCAAAAGCACCTCTATATATGGACACAAAAAACAGATGTCCAAACTCTATGTATGGACATCTGACTTATTCTTTCTTTTTTCAATAGACATACCCCAACAGGGAATTCTCAATTGAATTGAATTTAATTAAATTCAATTCATTATGTATTAGAGTATATCCATTGCAGCGTAGTATCCCTGATGGATAGCTTTCTTAACAATGCTTGCTCCTGTGCAATCGCCGATAGCGCGGAAGCTTTCCCACTCAGGCCACTCCTGAATTTCCTCAACTACATCTGAATTCGGGATGCTGCCAACAGCGTAGAGCACTGTATCCGCAGGAACTTTAAATTCATTTCCTTCCTTATCCGCATATGTTACAGAATTCTCAGAAATACACTTTGTAGCTGCTTCTGTGATAACATGGATCGAATCTGCTCTTTCTGCAAACATCTCATCCAGAGTCGGTTTGATGAACATATTGGCATCTCTTGCCGTTCCGTCAAGTAATTCTATGATAGTTACATCCTTACCGGCATCAGCCAGACTGACGGCGATCTCACAGTTGATCATGCCGCCACCAATAAGCACTACTTTCTCTCCGATCGTCTCAGGTTCATAATATGCCGCTGTTGCATATCTTGCTTTTTCTACTCCCGGCACATTGAGCACTCTATGAGTGGATCCTGCAGCAACGATTATGTCTGTAGGATGCAGTTTGTCCAGGAGAGCTGTATCTGCAACTGTGTTCAGCATAACTTTGATGTCTCTCTTCTCTATCTGGCGGACATAGTAATTCTTGAGACTTCTCAGATCCTCCTTATGACCGTGATCTGCGAAAAGCAATGTTCCTCCCAGCTCTTCGCCCTTGTCTACAAGAGTAACATCATGGCCTCTGTCAAATGCAGTTATAGCTGCTTCCATTCCACCTACACCGCCTCCTATTACAAGTACTTTTTTGCTTGATTTCGGAGCTGGTGTATTGAGTAAATATGCTTCCTGTCCTGCAGTTGGATTAATATTGCACTGGTAGAACCCGGTATAAAGTCCAGCCATACAATCGCTGCAGCGTATGCAAGGTTTAACGTCCTCTTCCTTTCCTGTCAGGAACTTCTTAGGAAGATCAGGATCAGCAAGTATACCGCGTCCGATGGAGAAGAAATCGACAACCCCTTCCCCTATCAGCTGATCCATTTTTTCAGGATCGTTGTGTCCGCCCACTGCGGTCAGCTTGGCCTGCACTCCGGCCTTTTTAAGTTCTCTGGCTATTGGGATGTTTACGAAGTGATCCATGAGAGGATTCACCCAGCAGTAATGCTCTGAATTATGGTAATCTCCTGCTGAGATCTCAATGATGTCCACGATACCGTCTGTCATCTTGCAGAACGCTATGCAATCTTCAAGCGACCAGCCATTCTCCTGATGCTCATCGCCACTTATACGGATCTGAATAACGACCCTTGGGCCAACCTTCTCTCTTACTGCTTTCAGTACCTGAAGCGGGAATTTTGCACGGTTCTCAATCGAACCGCCATATTCATCTGTTCTTGTATTCCAGGCAGGTGAAAGGAACTGCGCAAGAAGCCACCCGTGACAGCACTGTACCATGACCTGATTGAACCCCGCTTGAACAGCGCAGATCGCTGCTTCAGCAAAGTCGCCAGCTATACGCGCCATGTCTTCTTCATTCATAGCCGAGACATGTGTCCCACTCTCTTTATCCATATCTACAGGACCGATTACTCTCCCTGTAGTTTGTCCATTGAAAAACGGCTCAGCAAACAACCCTGCATGACAAAGCTGCACGCAAGGATTAGCTCCGTGCCTGGTGATTGCATCCGTGTACTTGATCCAGTCCTTTGCAGGTAGGATCATCCTTGAAAAGTCCGGTCTGATAACGTCAACATTTGGCCTTCTTACCGCATCTACATTATTTACAGGGGTCTCGCCATAGTTTACGCTTGCAGCTCCCCCACGAGCCTTCTTCTCATAGAAAAGCACTGTACGAAAGTCCGGTGCACCACTGTATTCATCCGGATATGTGAGTCCGGTAGGGGTGCTGAAGATTCTGTTTCTGTAGGAGACTCCACGGATCGTGCAAGTCTTGCTGAGATTCGGATACTTCTTCATAACAGTTTTACTCCTTTTTAATTCGCTCCAGATAACTTGGCTTTATATGCCAATGCAATATTTGTTAATTCCTTGACTAAAGAATAACAAAAAGACTGATGCCGGGATACGGTCATCAGTCCAAAGATTTGGTGCAATATTCGTTCTTCTGTACAATCAGCGAATCATCCTGTACATCCGCAGAGAAAACTGCAGATTGAAGCATGTATTTTCGTCAGTAAGATCTATATCAAACAACTCTTCAGCTCTTTCAAGTCTGTACCTGAGAGTATTCTTATGGATATTCATTTTTTTTGCAGCCTGCTGAACATTTCGTCCGGACTCAAGATATGCCTCTACGCTCTCCTTCAGAGATGCATTGTATTTCCGGTCGTATTCTTCCATCATACGTATCTCAGGGCGGCAGAACTGTTCAATGTCATTTCCCTGAGATGCCAGCTCCATAAAATGATAGAGCAGTATATCTTCGTAATATATTACAAGGCTGTCTACCTCAAGCTTCTGATATACCCTTTGTATCGCAAGCATTTCGCTGAATGCAGCAGAAAGATCAAAGATACTGTCAAATGGTCTGCTGATCCCTATACGTGTATCACGTCCTCCAACGACGGACTGAATTGTTCTGATCAAATCCGGTGTAACATATTTTTTATCGAGAACACTTATGAGGCTCTCGTCATAGATAATGCAGAACGAAGATGCTGGCAGTGTATGGATCAACGTATCCCGCATAAGATACAACGATAAACTGTTGCGCAGATCTATGCTCTTAACAGCAACAAGCTGCATGGCTTTCGGAAAGCTGATTCCCGATACACGACATCGCTCGATTATAACCTGCTCGGTTGCCGTCTTCTCAATTATATCTTTGAATATGCTGAAATATGGGACCGACTGCATTGCGGTTCGCTCACTGTAGAGCATCTCAAAAAGAATAGACTTGCAGATAATAACCAGTAAGTCGTTATCACCCTCTCCAAACGGATTCTTTTCTACAATAGTAACTATACCTATTGGTCCGTCTTTGTCTCTGACTCGGCAACCCATCATGCGATAAGGGCTGAATGGCAGCTTACTGATCAGCGGCTCATCACTATTGAGCAACTTTTCAAAGATTCCTGCTTCTTCAGTGATCTTAGTGTATTCTGCAATCAGATTGTCTTCATGCAGAAGCTGTTTCCATATTTCCTCATCTCCGGGGGAGTTGCTATAAGACAGGACTTTGCCGCTTATATCATACAAGAGCATAGGATTTCCAAGCATCTCCGCAGCAACATCTGTAAGATACTGTATTCCTTTGCGATCAATAAGCGCATTTAATATTGCTTCTTTTCTTTCAGCAAAAGCATTTTCCATAATCATTCGTTATTCCGGGAAATCAACATATACAAATAGTCTCAGCATCTACATTCTATTGTAAACGATCACTTCTTCATCAGTCTTCTTGGCTGTTCTTTTACCTTCCCTTGCAGGATAGCCTGTGAATTATTGTGTATAACGCAGTAATTTCAAGGGTTTTAGGCATTATCGCCTTTGTATTTTCGCGACTACCCGCCGTCCCGCGGTGCCCGGATCGTGCATCGCTATCGCTTGCACTCTCCGACCGCTCTGGCAAACTGTGTCTCTAAGTTCATACTTCGCTAACGCTCGTATTCACTAAGAGACAACATGTTTCGATGTGTGTCGTTTATCCCAGAACGGAAACAATTGTCTGATCTCAGTTATCTCAGAAAAGATACAATCTTATTGACCCGACTACATTCTGATTAGTATT